>NZ_JBHUUX010000040.1:31934-50290 GCF_042670845.1 Promicromonospora sp. NPDC057138
CGGGCCGGCGCCCGCGCGGGTGTTTCTGTCCTCCCCATGTAGCCAGCGGGCCTGGGGGGGGGGCGGCGCGGTGGGCCGAGCTTGTCGAGACCGGTCTCGACAAGCTCGACCACCGGAACGGCGGGCTAGCTGAGCGTGCGGAGCCAGTTCTCCAAGAGGTGGGATCCCGCGTCGCCCGACTTCTCCGGGTGGAACTGGGTCGCCGCGAGGGGGCCGTCCTCGACGGCCGCGACGAAGCGGCCGCCGTGGTCGGCCCAGGTCACCTTCGGCGGCGAGAAGACCCCCACCGCGTTCTCGTCGTGCCCCTTGGCGAACGTCTGGGCCGCGTAGGAGTGCACGAAGTAGAAGCGCTCGTCGGCGATGCCCTTGAACAGGGCCGACCCCTCCGGCACCTCGACCGGCGACCAGCCCATGTGCGGGACGACGGCGGCGTGCAGCCGCTCGACGACGCCCGGCCACTCGCCGATGCCGTCGGTGCGCTCGCCATGCTCCACCCCGGCGTCGAACATGACCTGCATGCCCACGCAGATGCCGAGCACCGGGCGGTTGCCGGCCAGACGGCGGCCCACCACCTCGTGCCCACGGACCGCCGTGAGGCCCGCCATGCACGCGGCGAACGCGCCGACCCCGGGCACCACGAGGCCGTCGGCGTCCTGCGCGGTGGCCCGGTCGGCGGTCAGCGTGACGTCGGCGCCCACGCGTTCGAGCGCGCGGACAGCGGACCGGACGTTACCGAACCCGTAGTCGAGGACGACGACGCGTGCGCCCACGCTCAGGCCCCGTCCTTGCCGTCGGGACCGGACTCGCCCTTGCCGATGCTCTTGCGGGCCTTGCGCGCGGCGGAGGTGAGCATCCGCACCGCCTTGAACTTGCTGATCGACGTCGAGGCGACCACGCCGTCCAGGTCGGCCACGCTGGAGGCGCCCGTCAGCAGGTCGACCACGCTCTCGGGGGCGCCGCCCAGCACGAGACCCGGGGCGAGCTCGTCGCCGCGGACGCCGTCGGCGAACCGGACCGCCGTCATCTGCTCGCCGGTGCGGGTCACCAGGACGAGCGGGACCCCCCGTACGAGCTGGGAGATCGCCATCGCGGCCTGTTCGGGCGCGTCGCCCGCGAGGTCCTTCAGGACGCCGACCGCGCCGACCGAGGTGGGCACCGCGTCCAGGTCGAGCTGGGCCAGGGAGCTGGCCGCCGCGAGCGGCGCGGCGCCCGCGATCTGGGTGATGAGCGCGGCGAACTCGGGCTCGCCGCTACCGGTCAGGGAGGACAGGTCGTCCGGGATCTCGATGCTGTCGAAGTCGAAGTCGGGCAGGTCGTCGCCGGGCGGCGTGCTGCTGCTGGACCCATCGTTGTCGGGCCTGGGGCTGTCGGACATGGCGGCTAGAGCGCACCCTTCGTGGACGGGATGCCGTCGACCCGGGGGTCGATGGCGACGGCGGCGCGCAGCGCACGCGCCAGCGCCTTGAACTGGGCTTCGACGATGTGGTGCGGGTCGCGGCCCGCGAGCACCCGGACGTGCACGCAGATGCCCGCGTGGTGGGCTATCGACTCCAGCACGTGGCGCGTCAGCGAGCCGGTGAAGTGGCCGCCGATGAGGTGGTACTCCTGGCCCGCGGGCTCGCCCGTATGCACCAGGTAGGGCCTGCCGGAGACGTCGACGACCGCCTGGGCGAGCGCCTCGTCGAGCGGCACGAGCGCGTCGCCGAACCGGGCGATGCCGGCCTTGTCGCCGAGCGCCTGGCGCAGCGCCTCGCCGAGGCTGATGGCCACGTCCTCCACCGTGTGGTGGACGTCGATGTGGGTGTCGCCGGTCGCCTGCACCGTGAGGTCGATCAGCGAGTGCTTGCCGAGCGCCGTGAGCATGTGGTCGTAGAACGGCACGCTCGTGCTGATCTCGGTGCGCCCGGTGCCGTCGAGGTCCAGCTCGACCAGCACCTTCGACTCGGAGGTGGCGCGCTCCACCCGTGCTGTCCTGCTCATGCCTGTTCCTCTCCCTGCAGCCGCATGACCTCGGTGAGCGCCGCGCGGAACGCGGCCATCTCGGCGGGCGTGCCGATCGACACCCGGAGCCAGCCGTCGGGGCCGGTCTCGCGGATCAGGACCCCGCGGTCCAGGAGACCCTGCCATACGGCGTGCCGGTCGCCGAACGTCCCGAACAGCACGAAGTTCGCGTCGGTGTCAGCGACGTCGAACGGGTGACCGTCCGGGAGCCGCTGCTTGCGCAGCCAGGCGACCGCCGCATCACGTTCGGCGCGCAGCGTGGCGACCTGCGCCATGAGGGACTCACGGTGGCGCAGCGCGGCACTCGCCGCGGCCTGCGTGATGGCGCTCAGGTGGTACGGCAGGCGCACGATCCGGAGCGCGTCCACGAAGTCGTGGGAGGCGACGAGGTAACCAAGCCGGGCCCCGGCCGCGGCGAACGCCTTGGACATGGTGCGCGTCACGGCCAGGTTCGGGTACCGGGCCAGCAGTGCCACCGCCGACGGTGTCCCCGGGCGACGGAACTCCGCGTACGCCTCGTCCACGACGACGACGGGGCGCGCGCCGTCGATGTCGACGGTGAGCGCGGCCTCGCAGACCGCCTCGATGGTGGTCGTCGGCAGGGCCGTGCCGGTCGGGTTGTTGGGGCTGGCCAGCAGGATCACCGAGGGGGCGACCTCGCGGATCAGCGCGGCGGCGTGGACCGGGTCGAGCGTGAAGTCGTCCTCGCGGCGGCCCACCACCCAGCTCGTGTGCGTGTCGCGCGCGTACTCGGGGTACATGGAGTACGTGGGCGCGAACGACAGGGCGGTGCGGCCCGGGCCGCCGAACGCCTGCAGCACGTGCAGCATGACCTCGTTGGAGCCGTTCGCCGCCCACACGTCCAGGTCGTCCAGCCGGACGCCCGTCTCCAGCATGAGGTAGTCCGCCAGGTCCTGGCGCAGCGCGGTGGCGTCGCGGTCCGGGTAGCGGTTCATCCCCCGGGCGGCGCGCGCGACCTCCTCGGCGATGGTCGCCACCACCTCCTCGCCGGGCGGGTACGGGTTCTCGTTGACGTTCAGCAGCACCGGGACGTCGAGCTGCGGCGCGCCGTACGGCTTCTCGTCCGCCAGCTCGGGCCGCAACGGCAGGCGCACCGAGGGCGCCGAGGCGCTGTCCGCGGTGCTGTCCTTCGTGCCGTGCTGGTCGACGGCGTGGGTCATCACCGGACCAGTCTACGAAGCGCGCGGCGCCGACCTGGTACGAGTCCGCCCACCGGGCGGGTGGGCCTGGTCACCGCACGCCCAGCACGAACGGGTACACCGCCGCCGCGCCGGCCTGGCGCAGCAGCCGGGAGGCGACAGTGAGCGTCCAGCCCGAGTCGGTGTAGTCGTCCACCAGCAGGACCGCACGGCCTGGCAGGCCGCGCAGCGCGCCCTCGCCGAGCTGGAGCTGCAGACGCCGGGCCACACCGGCGAGCCGCATCGCGGAGTTCACGTCGTGCCGACCGGGCTCCTCCTGCCCTGCGACCGGGCCGATGGCCCCGATCATGGGCACGCCCAGGTACTTCGCGAGCCCCGTGGCCAGGTGGTACGACAGCTGCGGCCGCGCGATGGAACGGACCGCCACGACGGCCTCGATCACGAGCGGGCCGGGCTCGGCGCCGCCGGCGACCTCGCTCCCGTCGTTCCCGCCGTCGACCGCCGCGGCGGGTTCATCGGCGGCCGGGCGGAGCGCGCTCCACTCGTCGAGCACCCGCGCGGCGGCGCGGCGCAGCGGCACGGGCAGCTCGCCGTCGGTGGCGGTCGGCGCGAACAGGTCGCGCAGCGGGCCGGACCAGCCGAGGCCGTCGAGCCGGGCGACAGCCCGACCGGGCTCCGCCAGCTCGGCGGGCGGGATCTTGCCCTTGAGGTCGAGGCCGATGGAGGCCAGGCCGGTGGGCCACATCTTGCGGGTCTCGACCTCGACGCCCGGGCGGTCCATCTCGGCGCGAGCGGCCGCGACCGCCTCGGCGTCGGGCGCCTCGGGCAGCTCCATGGCGCCGCACCGGTCACAGCGGCCGCACTGCCAGCCCGCCGCCAGGTCCGGGTCGTCGAGCTGGTGCCGCAGGTAGGCCATGCGGCAGCCCTGGGTGCTCACGTAGTCCACCATGGCCTGCTGCTCTGCGGTGCGGGTGGCAGCGACGCGGGCGTACCGCTCGGCGTCGTACGACCACTCCCGCCCCGTGGACTCCCAGCCGCCGCGCACGCGGCGGACCGCGCCGTCGACGTCGAGCACCTTGAGCATCGTCTCCAGGCGGGATCGGCGCAGGTCCACCTGCGTCTCCAGCGCCGCCGTCGACATGGTGCCGCCCCCGCGCAGGGCGTCGAGCGTGGCGCGCACCTGGCCCTCGGCGGGGAACGCCTGCTCGCCGAACCAGTCCCAGATCGCCTTGTCCTCGACCCCCGGCAGCAGCACCACGAGGGCCTGGTCGACCCCACGGCCGGCGCGGCCCACCTGCTGGTAGTACGCGATGGGCGAGGACGGCGCGCCCAGGTGCACCACGAACGCCAGGTCCGGCTTGTCGAATCCCATCCCCAGGGCTGACGTGGCGACCAGCGCCTTGACCTCGTTGTTCTTGAGGTCCGCCTCGAGCTGCTCGCGCTGCGCCGGCTCCGTCCGGCCGGTGTACGAGGCGACGCCGAGGCCGTAGCCGCGCAGCTGTTCGGCGACCTGCTCCGCCGCCGACACAGTGAGGCAGTAGACGATGCCGGAACCCTCGATGTCCTGCAGCGCCTCGGCCAGCCAGGCCACGCGCGTCGGCTGGTCGCCGAGCTCGAGCACCGCCAGGTGCAGCGACTCCCGGTCGAGCCCGCCGCGCAGCACCAGCACGTCCTCGTCGGCCGCGCCGTCGGCGTGCACGGCGAGCTGCTCGGCGACGTCCTGCGTGACGCGCTCGTTCGCGGTGGCCGTCGTGGCGAGCACGGGGATGCCCGCCGGCAGGTCCGCCAGGAGTGTGCGGATGCGCCGGTAGTCGGGCCGGAAGTCGTGGCCCCAGTCCGAGATGCAGTGCGCCTCGTCGATCACCACGAGCCCGGCGTCGGCCGCGAGACGCGGGAGCACCTCGTCGCGGAAGCCAGGGTTGTTCAGGCGCTCCGGCGAGCAGAGCAGCACGTCGACCTCGCCGCGTGCGATCGACGCGTGCACCTCGTCCCACTCGGTCATGTTGGCGGAGTTAATGGTCACCGCACGGATGCCCGCGCGGGAGGCCGCCGAGATCTGGTCGCGCATGAGCGCAAGCAGCGGCGACACGATCACCGTCGGCCCGGCGCCGCGGGCGCGCAGCAGCTTGGTCGCCACGAAGTACACGGCCGACTTGCCCCACCCGGTGCGCTGCACCACCAGCGCCCGACGGCGGAACGCGGCCAGCGCCTCGATCGCCGTCCACTGGTCGTCCCGCAGCCGGGCGTCGTCGCGGCCGACGAGCTCACGCAGCGCCGCCTCGGCCTCTTCGCGCAGGGAGCCGCCGGGCAGGGCTGCGGCGACCTGCCGGGGAGCCTGCTCGCGCTCAGCGACCGCCACGTCCTGCTCGACCGGCACCGCCGGCTCCACCGCCGCCGGTGCCGGCCGCGGAGCGGGCGGCGCAGCGGCTGCGGCCGCCGCGCCCTCGTCCAGGAGGCCGCGCAGCATCTGCAGCTTGGCGGCCTGCGCCTCGGGCGAGTTCCGCGCGGACGGCGGGAGCGCCGGATCGCCGACCTCGGTCAGGAAGGCTGCGTCGTCGGGCGGCTCCTCCACGTTGAAGGGGAGGCCTGCGAAGGGGTCCTTGGTCACGCCTCGATACTAGGAGCAGCCACCGACACCGCGACCCCGTTATCCACAGATCGCGCCGCGAGATCTCCAGAATCCGGCGGGTGGACCCCACGACGAACGAACCGAGCCCGCAGCTCGACCTGGCACTGGCGCAGATCACTCGCGTGCCGGCCAGCCGCGTGAGCGAGACGCCGTCTCGGTCACGCGGCCGTTTCACCCCACCGGAGCGGTCCGGCGTCTCGTGACACACCTCACTTTTATCTCGATTTGGCAACTATAACGTTTTATACCGACATCCCCTCTTCCAATTTGTCAGCAACCTTTAGTTAAGTCTCCTTCCGTACGACCGGCGGAACGCGCGACACCGTCGCGCCGCCGACGCGAGAGGAACGACATGATCCGACGACGTGCCCGCAGAGGGATCGCCCTTGCAGCCGCACTCACCACTGTCACGCTCCTGGCGGCCGGCTGCGCCGGTCCCGCTGCATCCGACGAGGTACCCGTCGACCGCACGCTCAACGTGTGGGCCGGCAGCCAGACCCCCATCGCCGCGAACTTCAACCCCTACGCGCCCACCGTGCTGCAGGGCGCGCTCGGCCCGGTCTACGAGACGCTCTTCTTCTACAACAAGGTCGGCACCGATGACCCCGTCCCGATGCTCGGCGACTCGTTCGCCTGGAACGAGGACGGCACCGTCCTCACCATCAAGATCCGCGAAGGCGTCCAGTGGAACGACGGCGAGGACTTCACCGTCGACGACGTCGTCTTCTCGCTGACGAGCGAGGTCGCGAAGTCGCCGCAGCTCGTCTCGGCCAAGGCGACCGACGACACCACCGTCGAGGTCACGTACGACTCGCCCCAGTTCACCAACGAGGTCGGGATCCTCGGCAGCACGTGGATGCTGCCCAAGCACATCTGGGACGGGAAGTCGGTCGAAGAGGCCACCACGTGGGCCAACGAGGCACCGGTCGGCACCGGCCCGTACACCGTCGAGAGCGTCTCGGACGCGTCCTACACGCTGGTCGCCAACGAGAACTACTGGCAGGAGGGCAAGCCGGCGGTCAAGAAGGTGCGCTACCTCGGTATCGACGCCAACGCCTCGGCCGAGGACCTGCTCAAGTCGGGCGACCTCGACTGGACGGGCATGTTCGTGCCCGACCCCGAGGCCATCGCCGCGTCCGGCGGTCCGGCGGGCTACGTGAACACCCCGCAGGACCCGACGGTGCTGTACACCTGCGCCAACGCCGAGCTGGGCTGCAAGGGCCCGCAGACCGACGTGGCGGTTCGCCAGGCGATCAACCTCGCCATCGATCGCGGCACCATCAACGAGAAGGCTTTCGTCGGTCTGGCTGCCCCGATGTCGCCCACCTTCGCGCTCCTCGGCCGCGACGACAAGTGGATCGCCCCCGACGTCGAGAAGGAGAGCCCCCAGACCGGCGACCCGGAGGCTGCCGCGGCGATCCTCGAGAAGGCCGGCTACACCAAGGGCGCCGACGGCGTCTACGCGAAGGACGGCGTCAAGGTCGAGCTCACGCTCACCTCGGTGGAAGGCTGGACGGACTACAACGACGCCGCGAAGCTGATCGAGGAGCAGGTCGCAGCCGCCGGCATCAAGGTAACGGCGTCGACGGCCACGTGGCAGGAGTTCTCCGACTCCCGCCAGTCCGGCGACTTCCAGCTCATCATGGGCGGCGTCGTCGGCACGAGCGTCGCCGACCCGTTCCAGATCTACCGCGACTGGTTCTCGGGCGACTACACCCAGCCGGTCGGCACGGCGCTCGAGCCCGGCGAGTGGAACTTCACGCGCTACTCGAACCCCAAGGTCGACGCGGCGGTCGAGGATGCCGCCGCCGCGAGCGACGACGCGACGAAGATGGCCGCGTACACGACGATCCAGCACGAGATCACCCGTGACCTGCCCTACATCCCGATGGAGATCAACGCGACGCAGACGTTCTACAACGACACCGACTACACCGGCTGGCCCACGGAGGAGGACCTGTACGCGTTCCCGCCGTCCTGGGGTTCGGTCTCCGCCGGCTACATCCTGGCGAACCTGAAGCCGGTCGAGTGATGACGAGGACCCGAGGAGGGGCCGCGACGGCTGCGGTGCGGACGGACGGGAGCAACCAGTGACGTACTACCTGCGACGGGCCGCCTTCTACGCGATCACCGTGTGGGCCGCCATCTCGCTGAACTTCCTGATCCCCCGGCTCATGCCGGGTGACCCCGCCGACATCATGCTGGCCAAGATGGCCCGCAGCGGCGAGGTCGCCCCCGGCGTCGAACGCACCATCCGGCTCCTCCTCGGGTCCGACACGGACCAGACCATCTGGCAGCAGTACGTCGCGTACTGGGGCAACCTGGTTCGCGGCGACCTGGGGGTCTCGGTCACCAAGTTCCCCACCCCGGTGGCGGAGCTCATCAGCGCCGCCCTGCCGTGGTCGATCGGGCTGCTCGGCCTGGCGACGATCATCTCGTTCGTCGTGGGCATCGCGGCGGGCGCGTGGATCGGCTGGAAGCGCGGCACCTGGGTGGACCACATCATCCCCGGCTCGACGCTGCTGCAGTCCCTGCCGTACTTCTGGGTGGCGCTGCTGCTCGTGTACGGCTTCGCGGTGATCAACCCGTGGTTCCCCCGCATCGGCGGCTTCGACGTCTTCACGTTCGACGGTCCGCAGGTCTCCTGGGCGTTCGCGGGTTCGGTCGCCTATCACGGCATCCTTCCGGCGCTGACCGTGGTGCTGTCGTCGTTCGGCGGCTGGCTCCTCGGGATGCGGAACATGATGGTGTCCACACTGTCCGAGGACTACATCACCACGGCCGAGGCCAAGGGCCTGCGACGCTCGCGGGTCCTGCTCGGCTACGCCGTCCGCAACGCGGCCCTGCCGTCCATCGCGGGCTTCGGCATCTCGCTCGCCTTCGTGGTCACGGGAGCGATCGTCATGGAGCAGGTGTTCACCTACCCCGGACTCGGCAAGCTCATGATCACCGCCGTCCAGGGCAACGACTTCGCCCTCATGCAGGGCCTGTTCCTTGTCATCACCCTCACCGTGCTGGCGGCGACGTTCCTCATGGACATCGTCTACGGCTTCGTCGACCCGAGGACGCGTCACAATGGCTGAGACCCGATTTCTTCCCCGTCGATCCGCGAAGCTCGTCGCGGGCCTTGTCATCACCGTCGGCATCGTGCTGTTCGCCGTCGTCGCGCCGTTCTTCGTCCAGGACCCCCGGTTCTCCGGGAACGACGCGTTCCTCCCGCCCAGCGCCGATCATCTGCTCGGCACGACCAAGCTGGGCTACGACGTGCTGGCCCAGCTCGCCCACGGGGCACGCGGCTCGCTCATCGTGGGCCTCGTCGCCGCGGCCATCGCGATCGTCCTGTCGCTGATCTTCGGGATCTTCGCCGGATATGCCGGCGGCTGGACCGACGAGCTCCTCACCATGGTCACCAACATCATGCTGGTCATCCCGGGGCTGCCGCTGGTCATGGTCATCGCCGTGTACCTGCAGAGCCGCAGCCTGTGGCTGGTCGCCTTCATCCTCGGCATCACCGGCTGGGCGGGGTCCGCGGTAGTGCTGCGGTCGCAGGCCCGGTCGCTGCGGTCCCGCGACTACGTCGAGGCGTCGCAGGTGGCCGGCGAACGGACCGTGCGGATCCTCCTCGTCGAGATCCTGCCCAACCTCCTGCCGCTCCTCGCGGCCCAGTTCCTGTTCGCCGTGGTGTTCGCGATCCTCGGCGAGGCGGGCCTGTCCTTCATCGGGCTCGGCCCCAACGGCTCCATCACCTGGGGGACCATGATCACGGACGCATACGGCGGCAACGCGATGTCCGCTGAGGCCTGGTGGTGGTTCGTGCCGCCGGGCCTGCTCATCGCCGTCTTCGGCGCCGGCCTCTCGCTCGTGAACTTCTCCATCGACGAGGTGGTCAACCCCAAGCTCCGCGTCCTCGCGGAGACAGGCGACCGGCGTCGGGCACCCGAGGCTGCTACCCCCGCTCCCGTGGAGCCCGCCGAGCCGAAGGCGGAGGTGACCGCATGAGCGTTCCCGTGCTGACCGCCCAGGGCGTGTCGATCGAGTACCGGACCACGCCAGTGGTCCGCGCCGTGCGCGATGTGTCGCTCACCCTGCACCGGGGCGAGATCCTCGGGCTCGCCGGCGAGTCCGGCTGCGGCAAGACGACGTTTGCCTACGGGCTCACGCGCCTCCTGAAGTCCCCGGCCGTCCTGACGTCGGGCGAGGTCGTGTTCCACGACCGGGACGGCGGTGCAGTGGACGTCGCCGCGCTCGACGGCGAGTCGCTGCGCGCCTTCCGCTGGGACAAGGTCTCGATGGTGTTCCAGGGCGCGATGAACTCGCTCAACCCGGTCATCACCGTGCGCGCCCAGATCGACGACGTCCTCACCACGCACCGGCCGGGGATGCTCCGCGCCGAGCGTGCCGCGCGGGCCGCCGAGCTCCTCGGTCTCGTGAGCGTCGACCCGGCACGTCTCGACAGCTACGCGCACCAGCTCTCGGGCGGCATGCGCCAGCGCGTCATGATCGCCATGGCCCTCGCGCTGAACCCGCAGGTCATGATCATGGACGAGCCCACAACGGCGCTCGACGTCGTGGTCCAGCGCGAGATCCTGCGCGAGATCATGCGCCTGCGCGAGCGGTTCGGGTTCGCGGTCGTGTTCATCACCCACGACCTGCCGCTCCTGCTGGAGATCAGCGACCGGATCGCCGTGATGCTCGAGGGCGAGATCGTCGAGCTCGACACCGCGGAGAACATCTACGAGCGCCCGCAGCACGCCTACACCCAGCGCCTGCTGGAGTCGTTCCCGAGCCTCACAGGCGAGCGCGGCGGCTTCGTGCGGACGGGCGAAGCGGCCGGATCTCTGAGCACGGCCGACACCACCATCGAAGGGACTGCCTGATGGGAACGCTCGAGGTCCGCAACCTCGTCAAGGACTTCCGCGTCGGCCACGGCCTGCGGCGCTCCCGGCTGCGCGCGGTGGACGACGTGTCGTTCACCCTGGAAGCGGGCAAGACCGTCGCGCTCGTGGGCGAGTCCGGGTCGGGCAAGTCGACCGTGGCTCGCACGCTCGCGCGGCTCGAGACGCCGACGTCGGGGGAGATCCTGCTCGACGGCCGCCCGGTGTCGGGTAGCCGCACCGCCATGCGTGCGTACCGGCACGACGTGCAGATGGTCTTCCAGGACCCTTTCGCGTCGCTCAACCCGTTCCACACGGTGGCACACCACCTGGAGCGACCGCTGGAGCTGCATGGTGTGGCGCGCGGGCGCGAGGCCGTGGCCGAGCAGGTCGCCGGCCTGCTGGAGCGCGTGTCCCTCACACCCGCCGCCGTATATGCGGCGAAGCGGCCGCACGAGATGTCTGGCGGCCAGCGCCAGCGTGTCGCGATCGCGCGCGCCCTGGCGCCTGGCGCCCGGTTCCTCGTGGCCGACGAGCCCGTCTCGATGCTGGACGTCTCCATCCGGCTGGGGGTGCTCAACCTCCTGGCACGCCTGCAGCGGGAGGAGAACCTCGGTGTCCTGTACATCACCCACGACCTCGCGACGGCCCGCCACTTCAGCGACGAGATCCTCGTGATGTACCGCGGCCACGTGGTGGAGCGAGGGCCGTCCGACCAGGTCATCCTCGATCCCCAGCACGACTACACGAAGACGCTGCTCGCGGCGGCGCCGGACCCGGCGCGGCACGGCCGGCTCCGGGACGAGGTCCGGGCGGAGCTGGCGTCGCAGGGCGCCTAGGTGCTTGCGCGCCCGCCTGGTCCTGCCAGTCCCAGGATCCTGGGGGTACTACCTCGTTCCCGGGGCCCGGAACAGGCTGAGGCCATGACCACACAGACACTGCCCGGCGGGACCTACACGCTCGCCGACGACCTGACCGTCTCCCGCGTCGGCTACGGGGCCATGCAGCTCGCCGGCCCCCACGTCTTCGGCCCGCCCGCCGACCGCGCGGCCGCCGTCGCCGTCCTGCGCGAAGCCGTCGCGCTCGGCATCACCCACATCGACACCGCCGACTTCTACGGCCCGTACGTCACCAACGAGATCATCCGCGAGGCTTTGCACCCCTACCCTGCGGACCTGCACATCGTCACCAAGGTCGGCTCGGTGCGCGACGCCGAGGGCGGCTGGGTGATGCAGCGGGAGCCCGGCCAGCTCCGCCGCCATGTCGAGCAGAACCTCGAGCACCTCGGCCTCGACCGGCTCGACGTCGTGAACCTGCGCGTGGGCGGCGTCGACCGGCCGGAGCCGGGATCGCTCGCCCCCCAGTTCACCGCGCTCGCCGAGCTGCAGCAGGAGGGCCTGATCAAGCACCTCGGCGTCAGCACCGTCCTGGCCGAGCAGGTCGCCGAGGCCCAGTCGATAGCGCCGGTCGTCGGCGTCCAGAACTTCTACAACATCGCCAACCGGCAGGACGACGAGCTGATCGACTCGCTGGCCGAACAGGGCATCGCGTACGTGCCGTACTTCCCGCTGGGCGGCTTCTCGCCGCTGCAGTCGGCGGAGCTGAACGCCGTGGCGGCCCGGCTGGGCAGCACGCCCACCGCCGTCGCGCAGGCCTGGCTGCTGCAGCGCTCGCCGAACATCCTGCTCATCCCGGGGACGTCGTCTTCTGTGCACCTGCGCGAGAACGTCGCGGCGGCAGGTCTCGAGCTGCCCGACGACGCGATCGCGGAGCTGAACACGATCGGCGCCTGACGTCCTGCCGGCTACGCCCTGTGCCGGGGCGGGCGAGGAAGCCCTCGCCCGCCCGGCATCGCTACCGGCCCTGCAGGGCCTTCACGTTGTCGCCGAAGGTCCAGTCGCGCGACCCGTCCCAGTTGATGGACCAGGTCATCAGGCCCTTGAGCGCGCCGTTATACGCGCCGTACGCCTGTGACACGAGCGACGGCGCCATGTACCCGCCGCCCGCACCCTGCTGGGCCGGCAGCCCGGGGACCTGCTGGTCGTACGGCACGCGGATCGTGGTGCCCTGGATGTTCAGCCCGGCGTTCAGGCAGTCGGTCTGGGCCCGGAACCCCTCGACGGTGCCCGCCGCGTAGGAGTTCCCGGAGCAGTCGTACATCGACCCGTTGTAGTACTGCATGTTGAGCCACCAGAGCCGCCCGTTGTCGGCGTACTTCTTGATGACGGGCAGGTACGAACCCCAGATCGAGCCGTAGGTGACGCTGCCGCCGGTGACGTAGGCGGTCTCGGGCGCCATCGTCAGGCCGAACCCGGCGGGCATCCCCGCGAGCACTCCGTCGATGATCCGGATCAGGTTGGCCTGCGACGGTGAGAGCTGCGTGATCGAGCCGCTGCCGGTCAGGCCGGTCTCGATGTCGATGTCGATCCCGTCGAAGTTGTACTCCCGCAGGATCGGCACGATCGTCTCGACGAACCGGTCCGCCACGGCCTGCGAGGACAGGTCGATCCCCGCGGTGGCGCCGCCGATCGACATCAGGATGGTCAGGCCGCTCTCCTTCGCGGCGCACATCTCCTCGGGCGTCGGCACCTGGACGCCCGCGTCCATGCCGTCCTCCCACAGCACCGTGCCGTCGGAGCGGATCACGGGGAACGCGAGGGTCGCCACGTTGTACCCGTGCTGCGTGATGCGCGAGTCGGTGATCGGGATCCAGCCCAGGCCGGGGTGCACGCCGTTGCTCGCGCCGTCCCAGTTCTCCCAGTAGCCCTGCAGCACCTTGCCGGACGGGCGCGGCCGCTGGCCGCAGTCGGCGGGCGTCGGCTCGGGGTCCGGCGTCGGGTCCGTGGGGTCGGGATCGGGATCGGTGGCGCACGCGCCGTCGTCGGTCCAGAGGCTCGGCGTGCTGCCGGGCGTCCAGCCCGCGCCGGCGTACGCGGTGTGCGCCACGAGAGCCGTGTACCCCCGGCCGAGGTGCGTCACGTGGTCGCCGACGGCGTAGGTGCTGCCCTCGGTCCAGGTCACCGCGGCGCAGTCGGCGGCAGCCGCCTGGGCCACCGGCCCCGCCTGCGCGACCAGGACCGGCACCGCCAGTCCGGTGACGAGCAGGGCGGCGACTCCCGCCGCCAGGAACGATGTACGCCGTCTCATGGCACTCCTCAGGGCCGGGGCATTTGTCAGGAACGCTAGCCAAATACGCGGACGCGGGGAATACGGGGAACCCACACCCCCCCCGGTGCGGAGATCACGCGGACCTCCGCGGACCCGGGGCGCTCACCGCCCGGTGACCTCGTACGTGGTGCCCTCGGCGACCGCCCGGAGCTTGTCCGGGTTGGCCACGTTGTGGATCGTGACGATGCGGCCGTCGGCGTCGAAGTCGAAGGTGACCGTCGCGATCACGCGGCCGGCTCCGCGGAAGAGCATGCCCGGCGCGCCGTTGAGCTCGACGAGCTCAGCGTTCATGTCGGCAGGCTCGACGCCCTGATAGGTCACGGTGCCGATCGCCGCGAACCAGGCGGCCACCGTGCCGGCGCCCACGACCGGGCGCAGTGCCTGGCGGACCTTGCCGCCGCCGTCGGTCCACAGGGTGACGTCCGGGGAGAGCAGGTCCATCAGGGCGTTGACGTCTCCGCCGGTCGCGGCAGCGAAGAACCGCTCGGTGGCCGCGCGCTGCCGCGGCCGGTCGGCGGCGAAGCGCGGTCGTCTGGCCCGCACGTGCTCGCGGGCCCGGTGCGCGGCCTGCCGCACCGCGGTCTCGGAGCGGTCCACCGCCTCGCCGATCTCGGCGTAGCTGAAGTCGAAGACCTCCTTCAGGACGAACACCGCGCGCTCCAGCGGGCTGAGCGTCTCCAGCACCACCAGCATCGCCATGGACACCGACTCGGCGTCGACCGCGGCGTCGGCGGCGTCCCCGCCCGTGAGGATCGGCTCGGGCAACCACGGGCCCACATAGGTCTCGCGCTTGTGCCGAGCGGACCGCAGGCGTTCGAGCGCCAGGTTGGACACGATCCGCGCCAGGTACGCCTTGGGATCGGCTACCTGCGAGCGGTCGGCGGCCGACCACTTGATCCAGGTGTCCTGGACCACGTCCTCGGCATCGGCGGCGGTGCCGAGGAACCGGTAGGCCACCGCGAACAGCAGGCGCCGATGATCGTGGAACACCTGCTGGTCGCGCTCGGTCGGCGGGTGCGTCATCGCGCTACCCGGACCCGGGTGAAGCGACCGCCCTGCGGCCAGAACGCGCCGGAGGCGGGCATCTTCTTCATGCGGCCGAAGGTCGGCCAGGGTGAGGCGGTCACGGTCTCCTTATACCGCGCCGCCAGCGGGCCGGTCAGATACAGCCGGCGCGGGCTGTCGTCCGGGTGCGTGAACTGCACCACGGCGTCGTTCCGGCCCAGGCTCACCGGGGTGTGGTAGTAGCCGAAGCGGAACGGCCCGGGCTCCTTGCCCGCCAGCCCGCGGACGATCGACACCGCGGCGTGCACACCGGTGGGCATGCCGCCCTGGCAGGTTCCGTGCATGACGCCGTAACCCTGGCGGATAGCCGCCGCGTCACCCACCGCGTACACGTGGGGGTGCGAGACCGACCGCAGCGCGGTGTCGGTGACCACGCGGCCGCGCTCGTCGACGGTCAGACCGGCGGCGGCCGCCAGCGGCGACGTCCGCGTGCCGCTGGTCCACAGGACGACGTCGGCGGCGACGCTCTCCCCGTCCGCCAGCTCGACGGCGTCCGGCAGCACCTTCACGATCTCGACCGCGCTGCGCACCTCGACGCCCAGCCGGGCGAGAGCGCCGCGCAGGTACGCCCTGGCCTTCGTACTCATGGCCGCGCCGGGCGCCTGCCGGCCCAGCAGCACGACGCTCAGGTCGGGGTACCGCTCAGCGATCTCCGCAGCGGACTCCACGCCGGTCAGCCCGCTGCCGGCGACCACCACGGTGCCGCTGCCGAGCCGGTGCAGCCGGGCGGCCAGCGCCTCGGCGTCGTGCGCGCTGTTCAGGACGTACGCGTGGTCCTCGGCGCCCGGCACCGCCGCCGCGTCGGACATGCCGCCCAACCCGTACACCAGCGTGTCGTAGTGCAGGACCTGGTCGTCGTCGATCCGCACCGTCCTCGCGTCCGCGTCGACCGCCGTCACCCAGCCGCGCACGAACCGCGCGCCGGTCCCTGCCAGCAGCTCCGGGATGCTCAGCTCCGCGAGCTCCTGACTGGTCGCGGTCATGTGCAGCCGCAGCCGTTCCGTGAACCGCTCCTGCCCGTTGACCAGGGTGACCCGTACGTGCGGGTGGTTCCCGACTCGGGCCGCGAGCTGGACCGCCGCGGCCAGGCCGGCGTAGCCCGCTCCCAGGACCAGGATGTGGTGGGTGGTCGTCGTGCCTGCCTCGTGCTGTGTGCTCATCGGTCCGTCTTCCTTCTCTCGCTGTCCATACCCACGAGATGGGAGCGGCCGCTCGATTCGTGACACGGCGCGTGACACCGGGCGATGTGACGTGCGGCACAAGCACGGCCGGGACCCCGAGCCCCGGCGAGCGCGGGCCCGCGCCGTCCTAAACTCGCCTGGTGTTCCGCCTCAACCCCGAGCAGCTCGTCTTCGTCACCGAGCGCCACCTCGCCACCCTCACTACCCTGCGCCCCGACGGGACGCCGCACGTGGTCCCGGTCGCCTTCACCTGGGACGCCGAGGAAGGGGTGGCGCGGATCACGACCAACCGCACGTCCTTCAAGGCCCGCCACGCCGTCCCCCTGCCCGACGGCGGCGCCCCGCGCGCCGCCCTCTGCCAGGTGGCGGGCGGGCGGTGGATCACGCTGGAGGGCACCATCGCCGTCAGCGAGGACACGGCCGAGATCGCCGACGCCGTCGCGCGGTACGCGCGCCGCTACCGCCCGCTGGAGCCGAACCCGCAGCGCGTCGTGCTGCGGATCACCGTCGACAAGGTCATGGCCTCCACGTACATGGCGTCCTGACGACGTGGGTTGTGGGCACAGCCAAGCCGTCAGCCGACCTTTGCCGACTCCTCGCCCGCCGGCATCAGCACGCTCACCACGTCGCCGCGCACGAGCTGCCTGCCCCGGCGGGTCTCGACGTCGCCGTTGACCCGCACCTCGCCGTCGGCGATGAGGTCGCGGGCCTGGGCGCCGTGCTCGGCGAGGTCGGCGAGCTTCAGGAACTGGCCCAGGCGGATCACGTCGTCGCGGATCGGGACCTCGGGGACGGCCGCGGAGTCGGACCCGGAACCGGATGCAGAGTTGGACACCACAGCATTGTCCCCCGCCGTCCGCCATAGACTGGCCGGGTGATCCAACGCATCGACCTGCGCGGCCGGTCCCTGGGCCGCCGCGCCCTCCTCGACGTCCTTCCCCGTGCCGAGGTCGGAGTGGACGAGGCGGTCCATGTGGTCGAGCTGCTGCTGCGCCAGGTCCGGGAGGGCGGCGCGGCCGCGCTGCGCGAGATCGGGCTGCGGTTCGACGGCGTGGCGCCCGAGCACCTGCGGGTTCCCGCGGCCGCCCTCAAGGAGGCCCTCGACAGCCTGACGCCGCTGGTGCGCGACGGGCTGGAGGAGGCCATCCGCCGGGTCCGCCGGGTGCACGCCGAGCAGCTTCCTGCCGACCACGTGACCGAGCTCGCCCCGGGCGCCGTCGTGCGGCAGCGCTGGATCCCCGTCCAGCGGGTCGGCCTGTACGCGCCGGGCGGGCTGGCGGTGTACCCGTCGTCGGTAGTGATGAACGTCGTCGCGGCGCAGGAGGCGGGCGTGCCCGGCCTCGCCGTGGCGTCCCCGCCGCAGAAGGACAACGGCGGCCTGCCGCACCCGACGATCCTCGCGGCGTGCGAGCTGCTCGGCGTGGACGAGGTCTACGCGGTGGGTGGCGCGCAGGCCGTCGCGATGTTCGCCTACGGCGCTGCCGGCAGCCAGGAGCAGGACGGCGAGACCCTGTGCGAGCCCGTCGACGTCATCACCGGCCCGGGCAACGTGTACGTCGCCGCGGCGAAGCGCCTGGTGCGCGGCGTCGTCGGGATCGACGCCGAGGCCGGGCCCACCGAGATCGCCGTCCTCGCGGACGGCACCGCCGACGCCGGGCACGTGGCCCTCGACCTCATCAGCCAGGCCGAGCACGACCCGATGGCGGCATCGGTGCTGGTCACCGACTCGGTCGAGCTGGCGTCCGCGGTCGAGGCCCGGGTCCAGGACCTCGCCTCGGCCACCAAGCACTCCACGCGCGTGGCGCGGGCCCTGGACGGCCCGCAGTCCGCGATAGTCCTGGTGGACGACGTCGACGCCGGGCTCGCCGTCGTCAACGCCTACGGCGCGGAGCACCTCGAGATCCAGACCGCCGACGCCGAGACGGTCGCCGCGCGCGTGCACAGCGCGGGCGCGATCTTCGTCGGCCCGTGGTCGCCGGTGTCGCTGGGCGACTACATGGCGGGCTCCAACCACGTGCTGCCCACCGGCGGCACCGCGCACTTCGCGAGCGGCCTGGGCGTGCACAGCTTCCTCAAGTCGGTGCAGCAGATCGAGTACTCGCGCGACGCCCTCGGCGAGCTCGCGGACCGGATCGTCGCCGTCGCCAACGACGAGGACCTCCCGGCCCACGGCGAGGCCGTCAAGGGCCGCTTCCACTAGCTCCCCAACCCCAGCCGAACCCGCGAAGTAGAGCGCTTGTCCGAGTCTCCCTGAGCTACTCAGGGAGACTCGGACAAG
>NZ_JBHUUX010000041.1:0-48980 GCF_042670845.1 Promicromonospora sp. NPDC057138
GCGCCCGGATCAATCCGGGCACAGGGCGGACAGGCGCTCTACTTCGCCGCCCCGGGTCAAAGGGGGAAGGCGTGCGGGCGCGGGAGCGCCGCCTCCAGCTGCGCGGCCAGCGCCAGCAGGGTGAGCTCACCGCCCGGCCGCCCGATGATCTGGACGCCCATCGGCAGCCCGGCAGGAGCGTCGGCGGTGGGTTCGGTCCAGTGTGTCGGCACCGTGATCGCCGGCAGCCCGGCGACGTTCAGCATCGACGTGAACGGCGTGTACTGGCACTGCTGCTCGAAGTTCCGCTCGGGGTTCTCGGCGTCGTACCACCCGATGGGCCGGGGCGTGAGCGCGAGGGCTGGCGTGACGACGGCGTCGTACGCGCTGACCTGCGCGACCAGTGACCGCTCGTAACCGGTGAGCGTGCGCATCGCCTCGGCGAGCTGCCGCGCGGGCACCTCCCGGCCCGACCGGATCAGCCACTGCGTCAGCGGCTCCAGCCGGCCGAGCGTCTCCGCGTCGTCGATGGGCACCGCCGAGGCGCCGCCCATCCACAGGGTCCGGAACGCCGGCGCGTACTCGGGTGACTCGGCCAGCACTGTCTCGTCGATCTCGTGGCCGAGCCCGGCCAGGGCCCGCACGCCGGCGTCGAGCGCGGCGCGGGCCTCGGGCGACACGGTGATGGCGTAGAACCCGTCCCACGCCGACGAGGTGGTCACCCCGATCCGCGCGACGCCGTCGCCCAGCCCGCGCTCCCCGGCCCGGGTCCCGGTCCCCGGTGCGGGCAGCGTCGCCCGCTGCGCGGCCGCCAGGTACGCGCCCGCCGCGTACGACGGCGCCCGGAGCGAGTACGGGTGCGCGACGTCGCCCCCGGCGCGCCGCGGGAGCATCGCCTCCAGCAGGAGGGCGGCGTCGGCGACGGTCCGCGCGATCGGCCCGTTCACGACCAGCCCGCCCAGGGAGTCGATGCCGCTGCCCACCGGCAGCAGCCCGCGCGTCGGCTTGAGGCCGACGACGCCGCAGGCGGCCGCGGGGATGCGGACCGAGCCGCCGCCGTCGGACCCGGGCGCGAACGGCAGCATGCCCGCCGCCACCGCGGCCGCCGCACCGCCGCTCGACCCGCCCGCCCCGCGGGTCAGGTCCCACGGGGTGCGCGCCGGCGGGGCGCCGAGGGGCTCGGTATAGGCGGGAAAGCCCAGCTCGGGCGCCGCGGTCTTGCCGAGGCTGACGATCCCGGCGGCGTCGAGCACCTGGACTATCTCGTCGCTCTCCTGGGCCGGCGGCATGTCCGCGAACGCGCGCGACCCGAAGCCGGTCGGCACACCCGCGCGGTTCCACAGGTCCTTGTCCCCGGTGGGCAGGCCCCACAGGCTGCCCGACGCCGGGGGCTCGCCCTCGCCGGGACCCTTGCCTGGGCGCCTGCCGAGGCTCGCCGCCCGCTCCCGGGCGAGATCGGGGGTGATGGTGGCGAAGGCGCCGATCTCGGGGTTGAGCCGCTCCACCCGGTCGAGGAAGTACTCGGTGACCTCGGTGGGCGTCAGCTCCCCGGCAGCAAGGAGATCGCGGAGCTCGACGGCGGTCCGCTCATGCAAGGCAGTCATCCGGCCAGGCTATGCGCTCGTGCCCGGCGGGCCTGATGCTCGGCGGCACATTCCGCCGCGCAGAATGCGCTTCTCCGGCATATGTTCGAGGAGTGCCGGCACCTTTACGGCGCGCCACCGTGGCGTGCCAGAGGTGACAAGAAAGGTCTCGAAGGGGGAGAGAACTATGCCATTCCTCAATGCAGGTCCCGTGGTGCCGAACGCGGTCGACTGGCTGGAGCCGCTCACCAGCGCGCTGAGCGCGGTCGCGAGCTTCATCCCGAAGCTCCTCGTGTTCCTGGTCGTCTTCCTCATCGGGTACTTCATCGCCAAGGCGATCGCCCGGTTCGTCGGGATGATCCTGACGCGGATCGGCTTCACCAAGGTTCTCGAGCGAGCCGGGGCCACCAGGCTCCTCGCCGGCACGGGCATCGAGCCGATCTCGCTGCTCACGAAGATCATCTACTACTTCATCCTGCTCATCACGCTCCAGCTCGCGCTGAGCGCGTTCGGGCCCACCAACCCGGTGAGCGCGATAGTCAACGACATCGTCGCCTGGCTCCCGAGCCTGGTCGTCGCGATAGTCATCGTGGTGATCGCGGGCGCCATCGCTAATGCGGTGAAGGATCTCATTCTCAACGCCATGGGCCGCGTTTCCTACGGCCCTCTTGTGGCGAAGGCTGTCTCGTTCTTCATCATCGCGCTGGGTGTTATTGCCGCCGTGAACCAGATCGGTGTCGCCACGACGGTGACAATGCCCATCCTCGTGGCATTCCTGGCCACGCTGGCCGGCATTCTGATCGTCGGTGTCGGCGGTGCTCTGATCAGCCCCATGCGGCCGCGCGTCGAGGGTTTCCTCGGCACCCTCTCGTCGGGCGGTGGCGCCGCTGCCACGCCTGCCGCTGAGCCCGTCAGCACTCCCGACGCGGTTCCCGCGTCGGGTTCGTTCGCGCCGCCGCCGCGCGACATCTGATCGCCGGCCGGCACGTACGACGCCGCCGGGGCCGCACCGTCCGATGAGGCAGTGCGGCCCCGGTGTCGCGTTGTGCGGGCCCGAGCCCGGCGGTGCTAGTCCTGACCCAGCAGCTCGTTGGCCCCGCCCAGTGCCGTGATGAGTCCCTCGAAGTCGGGGTCGTCCTCCGCCGCGTAGACGGCCACGGTGTCCGCGCCTGCCGTGCCGAACCGCCGCACGCCGTCGGCCAGCGCCTGGGCGTCGCCCCACACGGCGTAGCCCGCCAGCTTCTCGTCGTCGGCCACGTCCGTGTTCCAGGCGGTGAGCTCCGCGCGCAGGCGCTCGGCGGCGCCGGGCCCGGTCCCGCCGTACACGAACTGGATCACCGGGAAGCCGTCCAGCCCGCCGTGGCCCGCGGCGGCACGGCCCGCCGCGATCTGCTCGAGCGCGGCCGGCAGCCCGGGCAGACCCACGGACCCCTCGAGCACCACGCCGGCGCCGACCTCGCCCGCGAGGCGCAGGGACTTCGGCCCGGTCGCGGCGACCGGCACGGGCACGGGCCGGGCGGGCGGCCAGTCCAGCGCGACGTCGTCCAGGGACACGTACCGGCCCGACGTCGTCACGCGCTCCCCGGCGAGCAGTGCGCTCAGCGCCGTCGCGTACTCGCGCATGAGAGTCAGGGGCGAGGCAGCCTTGACCCCCACCTGCGCCATCCACGACTGCACTCCGTGCCCGATCCCGGGGATGAGCCGGCCCGGGAACATCCCGTCGACCGTCGCGACCTCCATCGCGGTGAGCGCCACGTTCCGCAGCGGCGTCGGCATGACGCCGATCCCCACGCGGACGCGCTCCGTGGCGGCCAGGATCGCGCTGGCTGCGGAGATCCCGCCCGACTGGAAGCAGTCCTCCCAGAGCCAGATCTCCTTGATCCCCGCGGCCTCGACGGCGCGGGCGAGCGGGACGATGCGGGACGGCGGGATCGATGGACGGATGATGCACGCCAGTGTGGTCATGTCGCACACGCTGCCATGGAGCGTGCGGTCAGATCCAGTCCTTACGTGCGGCGTGCCAGCCGAGCTGGATCCTGGTGGAGACTCCGGCGGTGCCCATCAGCACCTTCACGCGTCGCTGCACGGTCCGCAGGGACAGGCCGAGCTGGTTGGCCACCGACTGGTCGGTGAGCCCGGCCAGCATGAGCGAGAGGATGCGGGTGTCCTCCCGGTCGAGGCCGGACTGTCGCGCCTCCTCGCCCGGCGGGTTGAACGGCGTGGCGTCGCGCCACACGCTCTCGAACAGGGCGATGAGGGCGTCCAGCAGCCCGGACGGGTGGATGATAAGCGCGCCCACGAGGTCGGGTGCCAGGTCCGCGCCCTCGGCGCCCGCCTCGACGACGGTCTGGATCGGCACGAACGCGAGCCGGGAGTCGATGATGAACAGCTTGATCGGCACCCGCTCCGAGAAGCGCACGTCCTCGCCGTTCTCGATGGCCTCGGCGACGTCGTCCACCCCCAGCACGCCGGTGTCGAGGAACACGCGGTCCACCACCACCCGGTACCGGACGCCGCGCGCGACCGCCTGGTCCTCGGCGGTGTTCTCGTCGGCGGGCATCACGAACACCGGCGGCTTGGTGAACGACTCGACGGTCTCGCGCGCGCCAAGCTGGAGCTGGATGATGCGCTGTTTCACGGCGTCCGCCCCGCGCACCACGTCGACGACGTCGGTCGCCGGCCGCAGCGCCGACGAGCGCCGGAACTCCCCCTCGAGCTCGATCAGCTCCTCCTGCGCCGCGCGGATCTCGTCCTTGCGGCGGGCGAGCAGCGCGCCCAGGGCGATCTCGGGGGGAGCGGCCTGGAAGCGGGAGTCGTCGGCGCTCTGCCGGGTCGCCAGGCCGTGGCTCTCCAGCGCCCGGAGCACGTCCAGCGCGTCGCCCGGGTCGCAGCCGAGCCGGCGCCCCAGCTCCGCCGCGTCGAGGGACGGGGAGCCGACCAGGTCGCGGTAGGCGAGCGACTGGGACTTGGTCAGGCCGAGCACGTCGCCGAGCATGGCATCCTTCCGCCGGACGAAGTTCGCAGCGCCGAGCCGAGGATACGGGATTGATAGCCTCCGGCACGTGAGCACCGAGGACGTGAGCTTTCCCGCCGCCGACGGCGGGCCGGTCGCCGGCCGCTGGTTCCTGCCGGACGGCGCCCCGGTGGGCGTCGTGGCGATCGCGCCCGCCATGGCCATGCCCATGCGGTTCTACCGGCACCTCGCGGCGTGGCTCGCGGACCGCGGCTTCGCGGTGCTCACCTTCTCGTACCGCGGTTCGGAGCCCGAGCTGTACGGCCCGATGCGGGACTCCACGGTCACCGCCCTCGACTGGTACCACGACGCCGAGGTGGCCGCCGGTCACGCCCGCGCCCGGGCCGACGCCGCGGGCGTCCCGCTGACCTGGGTGGGCCATTCGTTCGGCGGCCAGAGCCTGGGCTTCCTGTCCGACGTCGGCGTGGACCGCTGCGTCATGGTGGCGTCGGGGACGGGCTGGCGGGGCAAGGCCGCCCCGACGATCAAGACCTGGTCGCCGCTGCTGTGGCGGGTCGTCGCGCCGGCCGCGATCGCGGTGCTCGGCTACTACCCGGGCCGGCGGCTCCGCATCCTGGACGATCTGCCGGGCGGCGTCATGCGCCAGTGGGGCCGCTGGTGCCTGCACCCGGACTACCTGTTCAGCGAGCACCCCGAGCTCCGGGACCGGTTCGCAAAGGTCCAGACGCCGATCACCGCCCTCTGGACCGCCGACGACGAGCTGATCACACCGGACTCCATCCGGTACTGGAGCCGGGAGTTCCCGAACGCGGAGATCGAGCTGGTCGAGATGCGCGGCGCCGACCACGGCCTGAGCCGCATCGGCCACTCGGGCTTCTTCCGCCCCAAGCGAGCGATCCTCTGGGAGGAGCTGCTCCTCCCCCGCCTGGCGACCACCCCCACCCCGCCGAAGTAGAGCGTCTGTCCGGACGGACGCTCTACTTCGCCGAGGCTGTGGTGTAGCGCTGGAAGTCCGCTTCCAGAACACGATCAGGCTCGGAAATTGCGCGATCTTCAAGCCTGATCGTGTTCTGGAGGCGGACCGTGCGTAGTCGGCAGCTCGGTTAGTGGGGGGTGACGGTGCCCTGGAAGTGGCGGGTGTTCTTGCCGGAGCGCCAGCCGTCGTAGACGAAGCTCTTCCTCGCCGAGCCGTCCTCGCTGGTCGGGGCCAGTTCGGTGTCGGCCGCCGAGGGCAGGTCCTCCACGTAGCGGATCGCGACGTCGACCGTGCTCGGGAGGAGGACCGGCTTGAAGAACTCGACGGTCCACTCGTATGTGTCTCCGCGGCGGGCCGGGCCGACCTCGGCAAGCGCTCGCGCCGCCGTGTACATCCCGTGCGCGATCGCTCGCGGGAACCCGAACGCCTTGGCGCCCAGGCTCGACGTGTGGATCGGGTTCTGGTCGCCCGACACCGCGCCGTACGCCCGTCCGGTCCCGCCGCCGAGCGTCCAGCGGGCGGTCGGCAGAGGCGCCGTCCACTCCTCGCGCGGGGTGTCGGTGGCTGGGGCGGCGTCGGGCGCTTCCTGGGCCGCAGCCCCGCCGTCGGGCGCCGTGAAGCCCTTGGCGAGGTACGTCGACACGCCCTGGTAGGCGAGCTTGCCGCCGACCAGCACCTCCGCGACCAGGTCCACCTGGACGCCGCGGCGGTGGGCGCGGGCGCCCTGCGCCCAGGCCCGGACCTCGAGCGTCTCGCCCAGGCGCACCGGCCGGAGCACCCGCGCCACGTTCCGCAGATGGACCATGCCGAGCAGCGGCAGCGGGAAGTCGCCCCGCACCATGACCGCCGTGGCCAGCGGGAACGCCAGCACGTGCAGGAACCCGGCCGGCAGCACCTCGGACGACGGCTCACCCAGCAGGCGCTGGTACGCCGCCAGGTGCGTCGCCTCGCCCGCGGTGTCGACGTCGGCCACCTGGTAGGCCGTCTCGGGCAGCCGGACCGCCCCCTTCGGGCGCTTGCCGGCAGATCCTGCGACGCCCTTCACGAACAGCCCGCCCAGCTTCGGCAGCTCGGCCAGCTCGGTGACGCCGTACGACGCCGGTGCTCCGGTCACGGTCACCGCCGTCACTTGCCCAGCATGGACTGGCCGCAGACCCGCAGCACCTGGCCGTTCACGCCGCCGGCCACCGGGGACGACAGGAACGCGATGGCCTCGGCGACGTCGAGCGGCAGGCCGCCCTGCTGGAGCGACGGGATCACACGCCGCCCCACCTCACGCGTGGCGAACGGGATCGACCTCGTCATCTCGGTCTCGATGAAGCCCGGCGCCACCGCGTTCGCGGTGCCGCCCAGCTCGGCCACGAGCGGCGCCGTCGCGGCCGTGTGGCCGATCACACCGGACTTCGAGTACGCGTAGTTGGTCTGGCCCTTGCCGCCCGCGATGCCGGAAGTCGAGGCAAGCGACACGATGCGCAGCCCCTCCACGCCCGCGGCCAGGAGCTGCTCGTTGATGCGCAGCTGCGAGGCCAGGTTCACCGCGATGACGGCGTCCCACTGCGCGGGCTTCATGTTCGCGAGCAGCTTGTCGCGCAGGATGCCCGCGTTGTGCACCAGGATGTCGAGGCCCCCGAGGTGGCGGGCGGCCTCCAGGATCCGGGTTCCGGCGTCGGCGGCCGTCACGTCGAGCTGCACGGCGGTGCCCTTGATCTCGTTCGCGACGGCTGCGAGCGACTCGCCCGCGGCGGGAACGTCCACGACCACGACCTTGGCGCCGTCGCGGGCCAGGGTGCGCGCGATCGCCGCGCCGATGCCGCGCGCGGCTCCCGTCACGACGGCGACCTTGCCGGCCAGCGGCTGGTTCCAGTCGACGTCGGCCGGCGCCTCCGACGGTCCGACGGGCAGCACCTGGCCGTCGACGTAGGCCGACTTGGCGGACAGGAAGAAGCGGAGCGTGCCGAGCGCCGAGGCCGAGTCGACGGCGGCGCCGCCGGTGAGCTGCACACCGTTCGCCGTGGCGCCACCCCGCAGCTCCTTGCCGACCGAGCGCGTGAAGCCCTCGAAGCCGGCCCGCGTCGCGGCGAGCGTCGGCGAGTCGCCGGCCTCGGGCGCGCGGGACACCACGACGACGCGGCCGTTGCCTGCGAGCTTGCGCAGCGTGCCGCCCAGGGCGAGCACCGCCTCCGAGACGGCGTCGGGGGACTCGGCGGCCGTGGCCACGAGCACGACGCCGCCCCAGCGGACGTCGCCGGCGTCGTCGGCTGCGCGGCGCACGTCGACGTCCCAGGTCACGAGGGCCTTGGCGAGCGTGTCGGCGTCGGCGGCCGAGGCGTCGTCGGACACGACGAGCACGGGGCCCACCGTCAGCGGGGCGTCGGGCGCATAGCGGCGCAGGATCGCCGGACGGGGGAGGCCCAGCTGCTTCGAGAGGCTCTTGCCGAGTCCGCCGTTCACGAACTTGGTGTAGTTGTCAGCCACGAGTTTCCTTCCAGTTCCGGGGAGTGCGAGCTCAGGCGGAATCTACTGCCGCCTGAGCCCGGCGCTTCACTGCGGGCGAGTGCCTCGTTCCTCGGCCCTCACCCTCCGTTGCGCTATGGGCTCAGGCGGACTCGACGATGGCGACGGCGCCGAGGCCACCTGCGGCACAGACCGAGATCAGCGCCCGCGCGGGCTGCCCGGTCTCGGCGGCCTTCGCGGCCACCAGCTTCGCGGCGGTGGCGATGATGCGGCCGCCGGTCGCGGCGAACGGGTGGCCCGCGGCGAGCGAGGAGCCGTTCACGTTGAGCTTGCTGCGGTCGACCTTGCCGAGCGCGCCGTCCAGGCCGAGCTCGTCGCGGCAGTAGTCCTCGTCCTCCCACGCGGCGAGCGTGGTCAGCACGGTGGAGGCGAACGCCTCGTGGATCTCGAAGAAGTCGATGTCGTCCAGGGTGAGGCCGTTGCGGGCCAGCAGGCGCGGCACCGCGGCGGCGGGGGCCATGAGCAGGCCCTCGTGCCCGTGCACGAAGTCGACGGCCGCGGTCTCGGCGTCCACGAACTTCGCCAGGATCGGCAGGTCACGCTCCTCGGCCCACTCGCGCGAGGAGAAGAGGACGGCGGAGGCGCCGTCGGTCAGCGGCGTGGAGTTGCCTGCGGTCATCGTGGCCGCGTCCTCGAGCGTGGCGCCGAACACCGGCTTGAGCTTCGCGAGCTTCTCGAGCGAGGTGTCGGGGCGCAGGTTGTCGTCGCGGGTCAAGCCCTTGAACGGGGTGACCAGGTCGTCGAAGAAGCCGGACTCCCAGGCGCGGGCGAGGTTCTGGTGCGAGTTGTACGCGACCTCGTCCTGGTCCTCGCGGGTGATGCCCCACTTGGCGGTCGTGATGGCCTGGTGCTCACCCATGGAGAGGTGGGTGCGCGGCTCGCCGGTGGTCGGGGAGACCGGGGCCAGGTCCTTGGGGCGGATCTGGAGCAGCGCCTTGATCTTCGCGCTTGTCGTCTTCGCGTGGTTCGCGTCCAGGAGCGCGGAGCGCAGGCGGTCGCTGACGACGATCGGCGCGTCCGACACGGTGTCCGTGCCGCCTGCGATCGCGGACTCGATCTGGCCCAGCTTGATCTTGTTGGTCACCGCGATGGCGGCTTCCAGGCCGGTGGCGCAGGCCTGCTGCACGTCGTAGGCCGGGGTGGTGGGCGCCAGGGAGGAGCCCAGCACGGACTCGCGGATCAGGTTGAAGTTCTTGCTGTGCTTGAGCACCGCGCCGCCGGCGACCTCACCCAGGCGCTCGCCCTGCAGGCCGAACCGGGCGACGAGGCCCTCCAGCGCTGCGGTGAACATGTCCTGGTTGCTCGTCCGGACGTACTTCTTGCCGGCGCGGGAGAACGGGATGCGGTTGCCGCCGATGATGACGGCCTCACGCGTGGACGGTACGGGGGAGGGGGTAGTGGACACGTCGCTGTTCCTTCTCACTCATCGTCGGGCAGATGACTTCATGGGTCGAGCCTTGTCGAGACCAGGGTGGGCCGCGACCCGGTCCGACCCGGGATGGTGCCCAGGACTCACAGTACCTGATACTCTCAGTCTCGTGAGACGAATCACAAGACCTCTAGCGAGTCACGGTGGGGAGGCGGACCGATGAGCCTCGGAGTCGACGGTCGTTCGACCCGCTGGGACGACCACCGCACGGCGCGTCGGGCAGAGCTCGTCCGCGCCGCGCGCAAGGCCGTGCACCGCCTCGGGCCCGCGGTCTCGATGGACGAGATCGCCGCCGCCGCCGGCACGTCCAAGTCCATCGTCTACCGCTACTTCGACGACAAGGCGGGCCTGCGGCTCGCCGTCGCCGAGACGGTAGTGATGCAGATGCACGACACCCTGCGCGCCGCCGCCCAGGGTGCCGACAGCCCCGAGATGGCACTGCGCGAGATGGTACGGGTCTATCTCGAGATGATCGAGAGCTCGCCCAACGTCTACTGGTTCGTCACCCGGACCGCCATCGGCGGCAACGAGCCGGCGCCGGTCGAGAGCGGCCGTCGCGGCCGCCGTGCCCCGGCCGACGACGCGGCGGACGCCGCCGTGCCGACCACGGCAGTCGACCTGCACCCGCTGGGTGCCTACCTCGACTCGGTGATCGAGCTCGTGGCCGAGCCGTTCGCGCGGGCCACCGACGTCCCTCCCGCCGACGCCGCGGCCTGGGCCTCCGGCGCCGTCGGCTTCGTACGGGGCTCCGGCGAGTGGTGGCTCGGCCACCGCAACACCGAGACCAAGCCGCTGACCCGCGAGGAGCTGACCGAGCGCGTGACGCTCTGGCTCTGGACCGGGCCCGTGGGAGTGCTGCACCACCACCGTCCCGGCGCCGCACCCGCCACTGCCTGAACCGGCCCAGCTTCCCGATACCCTCCCGACACGCAGAATTTCACCCGCCCGGCTGAACACCGAGGAGAACCGATGACGACCACCTCTGAGCCCGTGACCACCACGGCGGCCCCCGAGGTCGCCGCGCCCAAGCCCGAGGCTGCCCGTCCGGCGTCGGGCGGCCGAGTGGACGTGCCCGCGCTGCAGCAGATGCTGCTCGGCCGCTGGCCCGAGGCGCGTTCCGAGGCTCGTCGCATGGTGGCCGAGCATCCCGAGCTCTGGAAGAAGGAGGGGCTCACCAAGGAGGAGCACCGGGAGATCACCCTCGCCCAGATGAAGCAGATGGTGCCCTACGGCCACGTCCTGCGGGCCTTCCCGGAGCGTCTCGGCGGCCGCGACGAAGCGGGCGCCAACCTGGTGGGCTTCGAGGAGCTCGTCGTCGCCGACCCGTCGCTGCAGATCAAGTCCGGCGTGCAGTGGGGCCTCTTCGCCGCCGCGATCCTCCACCTGGGCACAGAGGAGCAGCAGGACCGGCTCCTCCCGGGCGCGATGGACCTGTCGGTCCCCGGCGCCTTCGCGATGACCGAGACGGGCCACGGCTCCGACGTCGCCTCCATCGGCACCACTGCGACATACGACCCGGAGACCGAGGAGTTCCTGCTCAACACCCCGTTCCGCGGGGCGTGGAAGCAGTACCTCGGCAACGCGGCCGAGCACGGCGTCGCCGCTACCGTGTTCGCGCAGCTCATCACGGGCGGCGTCGACCACGGTGTGCACTGCTTCTATGTGCCGATCCGGGACCCGCAGACCATGGAGTTCCTGCCCGGCGTCGGCGGCGAGGACGACGACCAGAAGGGCGGCCTCAACGGCATCGACAACGGCAAGCTGCACTTCACGAACGTGCGCGTGCCCCGGCAGGACCTGCTCGCCCGCTACGGCCAGGTGGCTGCGGACGGCACCTATTCCTCCTCGATCGACAGCCCCGGCCGCCGCTTCTTCACCATGCTGGGCGCCCTGGTGCAGGGCCGCGTCTCGCTCGACGGCGCGGCGATCACGGCGGCCAAGATCGGCCTCGCGATCGCCACGAAGTACGCCGACCAGCGCCGACAGTTCTCGCCGTCGGCCGGTGCCGACGAGCTGACGCTGCTCGACTACGCGACGCACCGCCGTCGCCTCTTCCCCCGCATCGCCGAGGCGTACGCGATGCACTTCGCGCATGACGAGCTGCTCGACCTGTTCGACGCGGTGTTCTCCGGCCGGGAGGACACCCCGGCCATGCGCGAGGACCTCGAGACGACGGCGGCCGCGCTCAAGGCGACGTCCACCTGGTACTCCCTCGACACCCTGCAGGAGTGCCGTGAGGCCTGCGGCGGCGCCGGCTTCCTCTCCGAGAACCGCTTCACGAGCCTGCGCGCGGACCTCGACATCTACGCCACCTTCGAGGGCGACAACCACGTGCTGCTGCAGCTCGCGGCCAAGCGCCTCGTGGGCGACCACGGCAAGAAGCTGGCGAAGGCCGCCAAGACCCCGGCCGGCATGGCGGGCATCGTGGCCGGGCAGGCAAAGGACGCGCTGCTGCACAAGGTCCCGCTGAAGCGGATCGGGCAGTCCGTGGCCGACGGCGGCGGCGCGCGCTCCGCAGGTCGCCTGCTCGACGCCGACGTGCAGCGCGGGCTGCTCGCCGGCCGCTACGAGGGCATGGTCGCGGACGTCGCGATGGGCATGCGGCCCGCGCTCAAGGCCGACTCGATCCGGGCGCAGGGGATCTTCGACGACAACCAGGTGCGTCTCCTCGGGTCCGCGGAGGCGTGGGCCGAGCTTCTGCGTTGGGACGCGTTCACGAAGGCGATCGCCACGGTGTCCGACGCCGGTACCCGCCGGGTGCTCACGCTGCTCCGCGACATCTACGGTCTCACCACCATCGAGCGGCACCTGGACTGGCACCTGACCAACGGCCGCATCTCGACGGGACGCGCGAAGGCCGTGACGGCGACGATCGACCGGCTGCTCAAGGAGCTCCGTCCGCACGTGCTCGACGTCATCGACGCCTGGGGCTTCTCGCAGGAGCACCTGCGCGCCCCGATCGCCGACGGTTCGGAGAAGGCGCGCCAGGACGAGGCGCGCGCCTACTACCGCGAGCTGCGGGCGAGCGGCACGGCGCCGGTCAGCGAGAAGGAGCTCCGCAAGCGGGAGGCCGCGCAGGCCTGACGCTCGCGGTCACGCGGCGTCGGGTACCACTGCCACGGCGGGGACGGGGAGCTGCTGCACGGGAGCCGGGATGGGCTCGGCAGCGGACTCCTCGTCCTCTTCCACCACCGGAAACGCGAGCGGCCCGCTCAGCGTGATCGGGGCGCGGAGCTGCGGTGCCGGTTCGGGCGTCGCGCGGGCGACGGCAAGAGTGCCCGCCAGTCCGAGGAGGATGGCGAGCACCGTGAGCGGTAGGAACTGGTAGGCGAGTGCGAGGCCGAGCAGTGCGCCGCAACCCACGGCCACAATCGATCCCACGACTAGTACACGGGTCATCAGGAGCCTCCCTGCCAAGGTGTCTCCGAGGAGCAAAAATGCCTGATCCCAGGGGATCCACCGTGGATTGCCGGGCGCCCGCACACGACGCCGGGACGCCTGCGAGCGCACACCACGAGTGAGGTCCAGGTGAGCTGGGGCTCATCAGATTGTGTGGCGAGCCTGCCTCGCCTTCCTCTCCAGGAAACCCCAACCCGCCCGCGCTCGCACCTCGAATCGCGTCGCTCCTGGTCACGACTGGGTCACGACTCGTTCAGCAGGGTGGTCGGGTTCAGACCGGGTTGCACTGCGCGGTGGCGGTGAGGATGAGGCCGACGTCGGGCCGCCAGGGCTCGAGGTTCCACGTGGCCTTGTCCGGTGCGCCCACGGCGTGACACACGAGCTGGTCCCCCATGGTGGCGGTCCCGGCGTCCGGTTCGGCGGCCACGAGCTGGGTGCGGATCAGGTCGACGCCCGCCTGGCCCGCGTGCCGGGCCCAGTCCGCCGGGTCGACGGCGAGCGAGCGCCCACCCTCGTTCTCTCCCCAGGTCGCGCTATCGATCGCCTGGGTGCCGACGACGAACGTGACCCGCAGCGGCCCGGCCGGGCCGGCCTCCCCCGCGGCCCCGGTCCCCTGGGCCCGCCTGATCCGGTCGTCCACCGCCACGCGGGCGTGGGTGGCGTCGGTGTCGGTGACCTCGATGCGGGGCGCGTCGTCCTCGGTGCCCGACGGCGGTGCGGGCGGGCCGACCGCCGCGACGGGGGTGCCGTTGCCGTCGAGCACGGTGATGCTGCCGTCGGTGTCGACGTCGAGTGCGCCGGGCGAGACGAGGGCGAGGCGCGCCGCGCCGCCGGGGGCGAGGCTGAGGGTGACTGTCTGCAGGCCCGGGGTGCCCTCGTCCGCCTCCACCACGACGGCCTTCCGTGCGGCGACGCGCAGGACCGCGCCGTCGAGGGTGACCGTGCTGGTGCGCAGCTTCGACCGTCCGCCGCCGGGCGACTCCGGCTCCGTCGATGTCAGTGGCGGGTGCGATGCTGTGGACGCCGGTTCGTCGGTCCGCGATCGCTCCTCCCGGTCGGCCAGGTCGCAGCCGCTCACGGCGAGGAGTGTCGCCACTGCGGCGCACACGGCGAAGGGCGTCGCGACAGCTCGTCGGATGGGCACCGACCCATTGTGCGGGTAGTCGACGCGGGCTGCTGTTCCGGGTGGCGCGTGTCGGCGTCACCCCCTATGGTTAGAACATGCGTTCGAACAAGGTGCTGGTGACTCGGGGTCCGGCCGACGTGCCGGGTCAGTCTCCGCGCGGTGCAGTCGCACCGCGCGAGTCGGGGTTCGCGGGCGGTTTCGCGAATCTCTCGGAGGCGGTCGACGCGGTGGCGGCGGTCGACGCGCTCCTCGCCTCGCTCGCTGCCTCGCGTGCCGTGCTCATGGAATCGGTCCGGGAGTGGGTGGCCGACCAGCCCGAGCTGTTCGACGCTCCCGAGGTAGATGCGGACGACGTCGCGGGGCTGGCGCCGGAGCTCGTCGAGCAGCTCGCCAGGGCGCTGCGTGTGCCGGAGGGCTCGGCGATCGCGCTCATCGAGGAGTCCCGGGCGCTGGTGCACGAGCATCCGCGCACGCTGGCCGCGCTGCGTGGTGGGCACATCAGCCACGCGCACGCGCAGACGATCCTCGGGTACACGGACGGGCTGCGCCGGGCCAACCGCGTGGCGCTGGAGACCCGCCTGCTCAAGCACGCGCGCACCACGACGCCCGGCGAGCTGAGCCTCGTCGCGCGCACCGAGCGCGAGCGTCGGCTCCGGCCGGAGCGGAGGGCGGAGCCGCGGGTCGCCCCGGCTGCCAGACGCGGGCGTCAGCGGGTCAGCGCTTCCCCCACAGGTCGTCCCACGCGGTGAAGGGGTCGGCGGTCGGTGCCTGCTGCGGGCCGCCGCCCCCGGCGACCGCCGGTCCCTGTCCGCCCCAGCCGGTGTTGCCCCAGGTGGGATTCCCCCACGTGGGCCCGGCCGGGTTGGGCTGAGCATGGCCACCGGCGTCCTGGTCGGCGCCGTACTGGGACCAGGTCTCCTGGGCGTACGGCTCGCCGGGCTGCTGTTCGTCTGTCGCGTACTGCTCGGACGCCGCGGGGTAGGCGTCGTACGGGGCGTCGTACTGTTCGAGCGGGGTGGACGGCGGCGCGGCGGGCTGGGGCACCTGGCCGGACGCCGGCCAGGCCTGCGCCGGCTCGGCCTGCGCCGCCCACGATGCTGCGGACTCGTCCGCTGCGGGCCAGTGCGCCGTCGGGTCGGGCTGGGCCGGGGCGGTGAGTGCATCGTGGGCCGGGGCGCCGTAGCCGTGGGCGCCATAGGTCTGCGCGGCATACGGGATGTTCCCGGAGTCGTCCTCGCGGCTGGTCGACGGCGGGGGCGAGGGGAAGCCGCCGTCGTTCGGCGTGGGTGCGGAGACCGCGGCGAACGTCGTGGTGGCGAGGTACTGCTCGAACGGGACGTCGAAGGTCTCGTCGTCCGACCATGCCGCGTCCCAGGCCGCCGCAACCTGGGGCGCGGTGGCGCGGCGGCGGCCGTCGTCCGGCATCGGGGGGATCCTGATCTCGCCCGAGCTGTGCAGCACCTGGTCGTGCATCTGCCCCGCCCAGTTGACCGCCAGCTCGAAGCGCATGGTGCCGAGGCCGTTCACGCCGAGCTCGCCGCCGAGGGCGGGGTGCGGGTTGAACGTGTACACGTCCTCCTCGCCGAGGCGGATGCCGCGACCCCGGGCGTCGCGGACCAGGTCGTCCATGAGGTAGGTCGCGCGGCCCTCCGGCGATTCGAGCTCCGCGTACATGGTCACTGCTGAGGTCCAGCGGAGCTCGAGCGTGCCCTCGACCGTGTCCAGGAACCACCATCCGTCCAGCGACTCGAGGAAGATGTCACCGAAACAGGTCGCGAAGCGAGGAGTCTGCTCGCGAATCCCCATCCACCGCCATGAGGCAAGCCCGAACTCGAAGGCAACCTTCGGAAAAGTTCGGAGCAGCTTCATGTCCGAATGAAACCACTACCGGGTAAACGCCGGGAACCCCCCGACGACAAGTTTGTTACGCAACTGCTCAATAGCGTGAAGGGTTCAGGCCAGTCCCGACTGGTAGGCGAACACCACGAGCTGGGCACGGTCGCGCGCCGAGAGCTTGATCATCGCGCGTGACACGTGCGTCCGGGCGGTGGCCGGGCTGAGCACCAGATGATCGGCGATCTCGTGGTTGCTCATGCCCTGCGCCACGAGGCCGACCACCTCCCGCTCGCGGTCGGTCAGGTCCCCGATCCGCGGGTGCGGCGCCAGGGCGCGCGGCGACGCGGCGGTGAACTCCCGGATCAGCGTCCGCGTGGCGGACGGCGCGAGCAGCGCACCGCCGTCGTGCACGGTGTGGATGGCGGCGACGAGGTCGGCCGGCGGGGTGTTCTTCAGGAGGAATCCGCTGGCCCCGGCGCGCAGGCCGTCGACGACGTACTGGTCGTGCTCGAACGTCGTGAGCACCACGACGCGGGTGGCGGCGAGATCGGGGTCCTCGGCGATGCGCCGCGTCGCCTCGATACCGTCGATGCCCGGCATCCGGATGTCCATGAGCACCACGTCCGGCCGCAGGCGGCGGGCCTCGGCCACGGCGGCGATGCCGTCGGCCGCCTCGCCCGCGACCGTGGTGTCCTCCTCCCCGGAGATGAGGGCGCGCAGGCCCATCCGGACCAGGTCCTGGTCGTCCACGAGCAGCACCGAGATCATGCGACACCTCCAGCGGGCAGGGCCGCCCGCACCTCGAAGGACTCGTCGACGGGCCCGGCGTCGAGCCGCCCGCCCAGGGACTCGACGCGGTGCCGCATCCCGGTGATGCCGAAGCCGGCGACGAAAGCGCCGTCGGGAGCACGCGGGTTGCGGACCGCCAGCCGGACGCCGTCCGGCTCGTAGACCACGTCGACGCGCGCCGCCGCACCGGCCCCATGCTTGACCACGTTCGTCAGCGACTCCTGCAGCACACGGTAGGCGGCGAGGTCGACGGCGTCGGGCAGCGCCCGGGGCGTGCCGCTGATCGCGAGGTCCACCGAGACGCCCGCGGAGCGCACCCGTTGCGCCAGCGCCTCCAGGTTGGCGAGCCCGGCCGTCGGCGCGCGCTCGGGACCCGACCCGGCGGTAGAACCGGGCCGGATCTCTGCGAGCGTGGTCCGCAGCTCGGTGAGGGCCTCGTTCGCGGCCTTCGAGATGGCCTCAAGGGCGGTGGCCGCGTCCCGCGGCCCGCCCAGGTGGAGCGCGATGTCGGCCTGCATCTGGATGGCGGCCAGCCCGTGCCCGACGACGTCGTGCACCTCGTGCGCGAGCTGCAGCCGCTCGTCGTCGCGGGCCTGCTGCTCCGCCGCGTCCCGTTCGGACGCGCGGGCCTCGAGCCACATGCGCCGGGCGACGCCGACGCTGAACGGCACCATCACGATGGCGCTCGCCGGGATCAGCCCGACCGGCACGCCGAGCGCCGCCGGATGCGTGAAGACGTGCACCAGGAGCAGCGCCAGCGCAGCCGCGGCGTACAGCAGGGCGGGGCGCAGCGGACGGTTCCGGGCCAGGGAGTAGACCGCCACCGCCAGGCACACCATCACCGGGCCGTACGGGTAGGCGAGCAGCAGGTAGGTGACGACGGCGGCGGTGACCACACCCAGCGCGAGCACCGGCCAGCGGGTACGGAAGAGCGTCCCCACCGCCGCCGTGACCGCCAGCACGTACGCCAGGGTGTCGACCGGACGGACCCCGGGCGGCACGTTCAGGAACGGCAGCGAGACCAGCGTGAGCGCCGTCAGCGCCGCGGCCACGCCCACGTCGACGAGACGCAGCTTCCCCATGTTCCCTCACCTCCAGCCCCACTCTGGCCGACGGCGGACCGCGCGTCACCCCCTGCGCGCCGTACCTCGGCGTACGTCGTGGGGCGTAGGCCGAGCTGCCGCCCGACGTCGGGCGGCGCAGGGCGAGTGCCGCCCCACGGGCGATCCCGCGCTCGACCAGGGCCGCGACGCTGGGTGCCGTGGGCGCCGCCGGGCGCCCGCGGAAGGGACGGGATCATGAAGCTGGCACCGCGCGCACGGAAGGCCGTGCTGACCGTGCACATCGTGTCGTCCGGGGCATGGATCGGCATCGACGTGCTGGTCGCCGTGCTCGTCGGGGTGGGCCTCGCGGGCGGCTCGGACGCCGCCCGAGGGCTCGCCCTGCGCGCCCTCGCCGAGTTCGTGGTCGCGCCCATGCTGGTCTCGGGGCTGGTCTGCCTCGCCTCGGGCCTGCTGCTCGGCCTCGCCACCAAGTGGGGCCTGGTGCGCTACTGGTGGGTGGCGGTCAAGCTCGCCATGAACGTGCTGCTGTGCGTCCTGATCGTCGTGGCGCTGCGGCCGGGCATGGCCGACGTCGGCGCCGCCGGCGTCGCGATCGAGGCCGGCCAGGTCCCGGTCACCGACCTCTCGAACCTCGTGTTCCCGCCCGCGGTCTCGCTCACGGTGCTCGCCGTGGCCACCCTGCTGTCCGTGTACAAGCCGGGCGGGCGGGTGCGGCGGAGCTCGCGGAGGGCGGCCGGAAACGGGTCCCGGCGCGGGTCCCTGCGCGGGTCCCGGAGCGCGTCTCGGGCAGTGTCAGAGGCGCGGCCTACCGTTGCGGCATGAGCATCGAGCAACGAACCATCGAGGTGCGGGACGCGCGCCCCGAGGAGTACGAGGCGGTCGGAAGAATCGTCGCGGAGGCGTTCTTCGCGGACGGGCAGCTCGACGCGCCCGACTCCGCCTTCTACGCCGACGTCCTGCGGGACGTCGCGAGCCGCGCGACGGCCGCGGAGATCATCGTGGCGCTGGACGGCGACCTGGTGGTGGGCGGCGTGACGTTCGTGCCGCGCGGCGGTCCCATGGCCGACATCGCCCGGGACGGCGAGGCGGAGATCCGCATGCTCGGCGTGGCACCGGACGCCCAGGGCAGGGGCGCCGGCACCGCGCTGATGCGGGAGTGCCTGGCACGTGCCGCCGGGACGCGGCCGGCGGGCACAGCCGCCGGGCCGCGGCGGGTGGTGCTCTCCACCCAGACCATCGCCCACGGCTCGCACCGGCTCTACGAGCGGCTCGGCTTCGTACGCGAACCCTCCCGCGACTGGACGCCCGTGCCGGGCGTGGACCTGCTCTGCTACGTGCTGGACCTGTAGCTACGCGCTGGAGCCGTAGCGCGGCCGGTACGGCCACCGCAGCAGCCCCGACGTGATCGCCACCCCCAGCAGGAGCAGCATCCCGCCGCCGGCCTCCGCCAGGTTGGGCACCTCGCCCTGCACCAACCAGGCGGCGGTCATGCCGACCACCGGCACCAACATTGTGAACGGTACGACCGCGCTCGCCCGGTACCGGTCCAGCAGCGTGTTCCAGACGCCGTAGCCCACCAGGCTCGCCAGCCAGGCGGTGTACAGGGTCGACAGCACCGCGGCCCAGGTGGGGTGCGCCAGCGAGTAGCCGACGGCGGCGGGGCCGTCCAGCACCAGCGCCAGGGCGAACATCGGCACCGGCACCACGAGCGCCGACCACACGGTCATCGACAGGCCGGCCAGCGGGCTCTGCCGGGTGCCGGCCGCCTGGGTCGCCGAGCCCAGCCGCCGCACGATGACGTTGCCGGTCGCCCACGACGCCGCGGCCGCGAGCGCGAGCAGGAACGCGAGCGCCGGCGTCGCCGCCGACCTGCCGATCCCCACGATCACCAGACCCGCCGCGCCAAGCAGGACGCCGACGAGCTGCGGCGTCGTAGGGCGCTCGCGGAGCGCGACGCTCGCGAACAGGACGGTGAGGACCACCTGCGCCTGAAGCAGGAGCGAGGCGAGACCGGGCGGCATGCCGAGCCACATCGCGGTGTACAGGAGGGCGAACTGGCCGAGGCTGAGGAACAGCCCGACCACCAGCACGTCCTTCCAGCCGGCCGCCGGGCGGGGGACCAGGAAGATCGCCGGGACCAGCACCACGACGAAGCGGATCGCGACGAACAGCACGGGCGGCACGTCGTCGACGCCGAGGTCGATCGCGAGGAAGTTGACGCCCCAGATGATCATGACGAGCACGGCGAGCAGCGAGTGGCGCAGGGGCATGCGGTCATCGTCGGCCGGGGCGACCCTGTACGTCCATCGAGTATCACTGGCTGAGTGTTCAGCCGGCCTGAACGGTCGAGCGGCTCTGTGTACGTAGTTTCCCGATCTTGTTCCACCGATCGGGTGAAAAGTAGCGTCTCCTGACAATTGCCAGTGCGTTCGCGAAGGAGCGTCCGATGCGTAGCACCAGACACCGCACCATCCGCACCACGGTCACGGCGTCCGCCGCCGCGGCCCTCGTCCTGTCCGCCTCGCTCGTCGCCTCCGCGGCGGCCCTGGAGGCGCCCGACGCCGGCTCGAGCTCCGCGCATGACGCCGCCGTCGGCGCGCTGACCTGGTCGGACGAGTTCGACGGCGCGGCCGGCAGCGCCCCGAACCCGGCCAGCTGGAACCACGAGACCGGTGGCGGCGGATGGGGCAACAACGAGCTCCAGACCTACACGGACTCGCGGGACAACTCGGCGCTGGACGGCAACGGGAACCTGGTCATCACCGCCCGACAGGACGGCGGCGGCTACACCTCGGCTCGCCTGACCACCAAGGGCAAGGTCCAGCCCCGGTACGGGCGTCTGGAGGCCCGCATCCAGATCCCCCGCGGCCAGGGCATCTGGCCGGCGTTCTGGATGCTCGGCGGTCAGTTCCCGAACACACCGTGGCCCGACTCCGGCGAGATCGACATCATGGAGAACGTCGGCTACGAGCCCCACATGGTGCACGGCACCCTGCACGGCCCCGGCTACTCGGGCGGCAACGGTATCGGCGCCGCGTACACCCACCCGCAGGGCTGGTCGTTCGCCGACACGTTCCACACGTTCGCGATCGACTGGTCCCCAGGGTCTATCACCTGGTCGGTGGACGGGGTGGCCTACCAGACCCGCACGACGGCCGACACGGGCGGGAACCCGTGGGTGTTCGACCAGCCGTTCTTCTTCATCCTGAACGTTGCCGTCGGCGGTAGCTGGCCGGGCAACCCGGACGGCACCACCCAGTTTCCGCAGCGGATGGTCGTGGACTACGTCCGCGTCTACGACTCCCAGCTCTGACCTGCGAGCGCAGAAGGGCGGTCCCGTCGTCGCCGGACGGCGGGACCGCCCTGCTGTGTGACACGTCGTAGACTGGCGGGGCGCTCCGGCGCCCAGAAACCCACCCCGCACGCGAGGAACTACATGACCGCGCCCGCGTCCCAGGCACCCTCCCGCCCGAACCTCGACGCCCCGAAGCTCGACACCGTCGAGACCGCAGTGGCCACCCCCGACGAGGTGCAGCCGTACGGAGAGCTCGGACTCAAGGAGGACGAGTACCAGCGCATCAAGGACATCCTGGGCCGCCGCCCCACCGCGGCCGAGCTCGCGATGTACTCGGTGATGTGGAGCGAACACTGCTCCTACAAGTCGTCGAAGGTGCACCTGAGCAAGTTCGGCGAGCGGGTGACCGACGAGATGAAGGAGCACCTCCTCGTCGGGATCGGTGAGAACGCCGGCGTCGTCGACATCGGCGACGGCTGGGCCGTCACCTTCAAGGTCGAGTCGCACAACCACCCGTCGTTCGTCGAGCCCTACCAGGGCGCCGCGACCGGTGTGGGCGGCATCGTCCGCGACATCATCTCGATGGGCGCGCGCCCCGTCGCGGTCATGGACCAGCTGCGCTTCGGCGCCGTCGACCACCCCGACACGGCGCGCGTCGTGCACGGCGTCGTCTCCGGCGTCGGCGGCTACGGCAACTCCCTCGGTCTGCCGAACATCGGCGGCGAGCTCGTCTTCGACGGCTCGTACCAGGGCAACCCGCTGGTCAACGCGCTCTGCCTCGGCGTGCTGCGGCACGAGGACATCCACCTCGCCAACGCCACCGGCCTCGGCAACAAGGTGGTCCTGTTCGGTGCCCGCACGGGCGGCGACGGCATCGGCGGCGCCTCGATCCTCGCGTCCGAGACGTTCGAGGACGGCGTCCCCGCCAAGCGCCCGAGCGTGCAGGTGGGCGACCCGTTCATGGAGAAGGTGCTCATCGAGTGCTGCCTCGAGCTGTTCTCGGCCAAGGTCGTGGAGGGCATCCAGGACCTCGGCGCCGCGGGCATCTCCTGCGCCACCTCGGAGCTCGCCTCCAACGGTGACGGCGGCATGCACGTCGACCTCGACGACGTGCTCCTGCGCGACCCCACGCTGAACGCCGGCGAGATCCTCATGTCGGAGTCGCAAGAGCGCATGATGGCCGTCGTCCGGCCCGACCAGCTCGACGCGTTCCTCGCGATCACCGCGAAGTGGGACGTCGAGACCGCCGTCATCGGCGAGGTCAACGGCTCCGGCCGCCTCACCATCGACCACCACGGCCAGCGGATCGTGGACGTCGACCCGAAGACCGTCGCGCACGAGGGGCCCGTGTACGAGCGGCCCTACGCGCGCCCGTCCTGGCAGGACGAGCTCCAGGCCGACACGACCGCCGCGGCCCGCCTCGCCCGTCCGGCGTCCGGCACCGAGCTGCGGGAGACCGCGCTGACGCTGCTGGCCTCGCCCAACCTCGCGTCCAAGGCGTGGGTCACCGACCAGTACGACCGCTTCGTCCAGGGCAACACGGCACTCGCCCAGCCCGACGACGGCGGCGTCGTCCGCGTCGACGAGACCACGGGCCTCGGCGTCGCGCTCGCGACCGACGCGAACGGCCGCTACGGCAAGCTCGACCCGCGCACGGGCGCCGCGCTGGCGCTCGCGGAGGCGTACCGCAACGTCGCCACGTCCGGCGCCACGCCGCTGGCCGTCACGGACTGCCTGAACTTCGGCTCGCCCGAGCACCCCGACTCGATGTGGCAGCTCGTCGAGGCGATCGAGGGCCTCGCCGACGCCTGCCAGGAGCTCGGCGTGCCGGTCACCGGCGGCAACGTCTCTCTCTACAACGGCACGGGCGAGCCCGGTCAGATCGACTCGTCGATCCACCCCACCCCCGTCGTGGGCGTGCTCGGCGTGCTCGACGACGTCGGCACCGCCCTCCCGTCCGGCTGGCAGACCGAGGGACTGTCGCTCCTCCTGCTCGGCACCACGCGGGACGAGCTCGACGGCTCGGCGTGGGCCGATGTCGTGCACTCGCACCTCGGCGGCCTGCCGCCGCGCGTGGACCTGGCCGCGGAGAAGGCGCTGGCCTCGGCCCTCGTGGAAGCGCGGAAGAGCGGCCTGGCCGCCGCCGCGCACGACCTGTCCGAGGGCGGCCTGGTCCAGGCCGTGCTCGAGGCGTCGCTGCGCTTCGGCGTCGGGGCGTCGGTGGCGCTCGAGGGTGTGACCGGTCGCGACAAGGTGGACCCCTTCGTGGCGCTGTTCGCCGAGTCGACGGGCCGCGTGATCGTCGCCGTCGACCCCGAGCACGAGGGCGAGCTGACCCACCTCGCCGAGGACGCCGGCGTGCCGGTGCTGCGCCTCGGCACCACGGGCGGCGACGCCGTGGTGATCGAGGGCCAGTTCGAGGTCCCGCTGGCCGAGGCGCGCGAGGCGTTCGAGGCCACCCTCCCGCGTATCTTCGGCTGACCGTTGACCGTGGCGCCGAAGTAGAGCGCGTGTCCGGACGCCCGCTCTACTTCGGCGCATCAGCATCGCTGAAGTAGAGCGGGCGTCCGGACACGCGCTCTACTTCGGCGTTTGCCGATAGGGTCCGGGGGTGCGTTTTGTCCGTGGCCTCATCTCAGTACTGCTCTGGATCATCGCGATCCCCCTGTTCCTGGTGGCGTTCGCCAGGGTGCTCCCGTTCGACAACGTGATCCCGCTGCCGCAGATCGTCCCGTTCACGCCGTGGGCGACGCTGGTGACGCTGCCGCTGCTGATCATCGCGCTCTTCTCGCGCCGCTGGGTGCTGACGCTGCTGCTGGCCGCCTCGCTGGCGGGCTTCGTGTACTGGACGGCGCCCTTCTTCGTCCCGCCGGAGACCTCCGCGGCGGCGGACCCGGCCGACGCCGGCACCCTGCGCGTCATGACCATCAACGCCCGGTACGGGCAGGCCGACGCCGAGACGGTGGTCGACCTGGTGGAGTCGGAGCACGTCGAGGTGCTCGCGGTCGAGGAGCTGACGCCCGAATTCGAGACGGCCCTGGCCGACGCGGGGCTCGACGACCTGCTGGCCCACAGCTTCACCGTCCCGGCGGCGGACAGCCCCGCGGGCAGCGGCCTGTGGTCGTCGGAGCCGCTCACGGAGGAGAAGCAGACGAGCGGCACGACCTTCGCGATGCCGTCCGCCCTCGTCGGCGTGGGGAGCGCCGAGGTCAGGGTCACCGTGGTGCACCCCTACCCGCCGATGCCCGCGGAGATCACTACCTGGCGCACCGAGCTGGTCGAGCTCACCGACCAGGTCCACTCGGACGATTCGCCACAGATCCTGGCCGGTGACTTCAACGCCACCTACGACCACGCCACCTTCCGCCAGGTGCTCGGCTCGCGGTTCGTGGACGCCTCGCGTGAATGGGGCGCCGGACCCGCCGTGACCTGGCCCGAAGGGAGCCGGGTGCCCGCGCTGTTCGCGCTGGACCACGTGGTCGTGGAGAAGGACATGCCGGTCTCCGACGTCGTCTCCATGCAGGTCCCGGGCACCGACCACCGGGCGCTGCTGGCCACCGTCGTCGTGGAATAGCACAGTGACACCGCGCGGGGAGCGCGGAACCGGCTTATGTTCGCACTTGTGCCGACTCGTCAGATGCGCCTCGCGCCCGCTGCCCCCGACGACGTGAGCAGTGCCCTCGCGGCGCTCCGCGCCGAGGTCGGCCTGCCCGCGATGTTCCCGCAGGACGTGCTCGAGGAGGCGCGGGCGGCCGTCGAGCAGGACTTCTCCGCGGGCCGGGCCGACCGCCGCGACATCGAGTTCGTCACCATCGACCCGGCCGGTTCGAAGGACCTGGACCAGGCGGTTCACGTGGAACAGTCCGGCGAGGGCTACGTGGTGCACTACGCCATCGCCGACCTCGGCGCCTTCGTGCGGCCGGGTGGCGCCCTCGACGCGGAGGTGCACAAGCGGGGCATGACGGTCTACGGGCCGGACGCCCCCACGCCGCTGCACCCGAAGATCCTGTCCGAGGGCGCGGCGAGCCTCCTGCCCGAGGAGGACCGGCCGGCCGTGCTGTGGACGGTCACCCTGGACGCGCGCGGCATCATCACCGGCGCCTCGCTGGAGCGGGTGCTGGTGCGCAGCCGTGAGCGGCTCACCTACGCGGAGGTGCAGTCCGGCCTCGACGCCGGGACCGCGAGCGAGTCGCTGCAGCTGCTGGCCGACGTCGGACGCCTGCGCCAGTCGCTCGAGCTCGCACGCGGCGGCGTCTCGCTGGAGGTGCCCGAGCAGGAGGTGGAGCGCCGCGTGGACGGCACGTACACGCTGTCCTTCCGGCGCAGCCTCCCGGTTGAGGAGTGGAACGCGCAGATCTCCCTGCTCACGGGCATCGCCGCGGCGCACCTCATGCGCGAGGCGGGCGTGGGCATCCTGCGCATGCTCCCGGAGGCGGACCCGCGCGACCTGGCCCGCCTGCACCGCACCGCGCGGGCCCTGCGGATCGACTGGCCGGACACCCTGCCGTACGCGCGCCTGGTCCCGACCCTCGTCTCGCGCATCCCGGAGCACGCGGCGTTCCTCAACGAGGCGACGACGCTGTTCCGCGGCGCCGGGTACGTCGCGTTCGGCATGCCGGGGCCCACCGGCGCCGTCGTGCCGGTGCCCGAGCACACCCGGCACTCCGCCATCGCCGCCGACTACGCGCACGTCACCGCGCCGCTGCGGCGGCTGGTGGACCGCTACGCGACCGAGATCTGCCTCGCCATCTCCGCAGGCACGCCGGTGCCCGGGTGGGTGCTCGAGGCGATGCCCGCCCTGCCTCGTGTCATGGCCGAGGCCGGGCGCCGGGCGTCGTCGTTCGAGCGCGAGTGCGTCGACATCGTCGAGGCATCGATGCTCGCCGACCGGCTGGGCGAGGAGTTCGACGGCGTGGTGGTCGACGTCGACGACGACGACGCCAAGGAGGTGCAGCGCGGCCAGGTCGTGCTGCGCGATCCCGCCGTCCGCGCCCGCGTGACGGGGCGGAGCCTCCCGCTGGGCGACGAGGTGCGGGTCAGGCTGGCCGTGGCCGACGTGTCCGAGCGGCGCGTCCTGTTCACGCTGGGCGACGTCCGCACGGGCGACCCGGAAGCTGCTCGGGAGCCCGCGACCGGTCGGACCGACGCCGCGGAACGCGGCGGGCGACGCTCCACCGCGGGTCGCTGGTCGGAGGCGGGCACCGCGCGGCCCAAGGCTACTCCGGCGGCGTTCGCACTCCCGGCCGACGGCCCGGTCCCCGCGCGCGGGTCAGTGGTCCGGTCGCGCCGGGAGCGCGAGGCGGCGGCGCCTGAGCCCGCTCCCCGGCCGCAGCCCAGCCCGAGCCCTGGTCCCCGCCCGGTCCCGCAGCCCCGCCCGGTTCCGCGGCCACGCCCGACCCCGCAGCCCCGCCCCGAGGAGGGGCCCGCCCCGCAGCAGGGCCCGGACGTCGGTGCGGCGGCCTCGGCCGCGCCGGTCCCGTCGGCCTCGGCCGCGCCGGTCCCGCCGCACCCCGGGCACGGCGTCGGCTACCCGCCGATGCGGCGGCCCGTACGGCCTCAGGTCCGGGACGAGATGCCGCTGTCCGAGCCGTGGCCGCGGCACGCGCCGTCGCCCCGGCGGCTCGCGGCGCTGTCGCAGCCGGTCCCGATGGTCGGGCGGGACCCGCTCCCGGACGCCAGGTACGGGGCGGAGCACCAGGCCGTGGTGTCGCACGAGCTGCCGGTGGTGGTGGCGGCGGACCTGCTCGCGGTGGAGGGCCCCACGTCGGACGTCTACCGCTACTGACCCGGCGGTCCGCGATACTGACGCCATGATCGATGCTGTTCCTGCCGCCCCGACGTGGTGCGGCGACCTCCTGGCGGTGCGGTAGTGCCCCCGCGGCGCCGGACCGATCCGGGAGCCGGGCGCACCGCCGTCGCCGTGTGGGCGCGGGGCGAGGCGGAACGCCGGGACGTGACCACCGCCGTGCGGTACACGCTGGAGGAGCTGGCCGACCGGGCGCCCGGGAACTCCGTGGAGGTGCGCGTGCCGCCCGCCGGCGCGGTGCAGGCGGTGGCCGGGCCGCGGCACACCCGCGGGACGCCGCCCAACGTGGTCGAGACGGACCCGGACACCTGGCTCGGGCTCGCCACGGGGACCGTGGCCTGGGCGGACGCCGTCGCGGACGGCCGGGTGCGCGCCTCCGGCGAGCGCTCCGACATCTCCGACCTGCTGCCGCTGGGTCAGTAGCCGCCCGCGTGTTTACGGGCGTGTGTCGGTGGCTCGCGCTAACCTCGGGCCCGCGCGCTCCTCGACGAGCCGCGGCGAGCACAACGGTTGGTGCGCTGCCCGGGTGAGATCGCGGGAATTTTTCCGCAATGACCCCATTTGTAACCGCGCATTCATCGCGCCGTGGTTGGTTGGGTGCGCTCGTGGCGTGAACCGAGCACCACCTCTTCAACTGCAGAAGGAGTCAGCGTGGCACCCAGCACGCTCCGATCCTCACCGACGTCCGCGAGACCGGCCCGCACCGCCGTGGCCGCAGCGCTGACGGCGGCTCTCGCCGTCCCCACCACCCTGGCCGGCCTGGCCCCCGCACAGGCGCTGGACGTCACGTCGATCGCCGACATCCAGGGCACCGGCGACGTGAGCCCGCTGGTGGGCGACACGGTCACCACCCAGGGCGTCGTCACCGCCACCTACCCGACCGGCGGCTTCAACGGCTTCTACCTGCAGACCGGGGGCACGGGCGGCGACACCGACGCCACGCCCGGTGCGTCGGACGCCGTCTTCGTGTTCTCCGCGGTCGCCGCTGCCGCCGTGTCGATCGGCGACCACGTCGAGGTCACCGGGGCCGTGTCGGAGTACAACGGCCTGACCGAGCTCACCCCGGCATCGGGCGGCTGGACCGTCCTCGACACCGCCGCCGCCGTCGAGCCCACTCCCGCGGAGTGGCCCGCCGACGCAGGGGGTCGCGAGGCGCTCGAGGGCATGCTGCTCGCCCCGCAGGGCGACTTCACGGTGACGGACAACTACGACACCAACTACTACGGCACGGTCGGCCTGGCCGCGGGCGACAGCCCGCTGGTGCAGCCCACCACCGCCGGCCGCCCGCTCTCGGCGGAGTACGACGCGCAGATCGCGGACAACGCGGCGCGCGCGGTGCTGCTCGACGACGGCTCGTCGACGAACTACAACTCGAACGCCAACAAGGCCAAGCCGCTGCCCTACCTGACCGGCGGCGCGCCACTGCGGGTGGGCGCCGCCGTCACGTTCACCACGCCGGTGGTCCTCGACTACCGCTACGGCGCGTGGGGCTTCCAGCCGCTGACCCACCTGACGCCCGACGTGGCGGAGACGGTCCAGCCTGCCACGTTCGAGAACACGCGCGAGGAAACGCCCGCCGAGGTGGGCGGCAACCTCAAGGTCGCGACGTTCAACGTGCTGAACTACTTCAGCACCACGGGCGACGAGCTCACCGGCTGCACCTACTACACGGACCGTGTGGGCGACCCCGTCACCGTCTCGGGCGGCTGCGCCGCCCGCGGTGCGGCCGAGGAGGAGGACCTGCAGCGTCAGCAGACCAAGATCGTCGCGGCGATCACGGCGCTCGACGCCGACGTCGTCGCGCTGTTGGAGATCGAGAACACCGCCTCGCTCGGCGGCCCGCGCGACCAGGCGCTCGCCAACCTGGTGGACGCGCTGAACGCCGCCGAGGGCGCCGGGACGTGGGCCTACGCGGGCTCCCCCGCCGAGGTGCCCGACGCCGAGGACGTCATCCGCAACGCCTTCATCTACCGGACCGCCACGGCGGATCCGGTGGGCGACTCGACGATCCTGGTCGGCGACGAGGCGTTCCAGAACGCGCGCCAGCCGCTGGCTCAGACGTTCCAGCCCGCGGGCGGCGCCGCCGACGCCGGCGACGACGTCGTCGTGATCGCCAACCACTTCAAGTCCAAGGGCTCGGCCGGCCCCTGGCCCGGCGACCCGGACCAGGGCGACGGCCAGGGTGCCTCGAACGAGTCCCGGACGCGGCAGGCGACGGCGCTCGCGACCTTCGCCGAGGCCCGGGCCACCGCGGCGGGGACCGACAAGGTCCTGCTGGTCGGCGACTTCAACTCCTACGAGCAGGAGGACCCGATCAAGGTCCTCACCGACGCCGGCTACACCGACCTCGGGCCCACGACGGGCGAGTACACGTACAACTTCGACGGCATGGTCGGCTCGCTCGACCACGTGCTCGCCTCCCCGGCCGCGGCCGAGCTCGTGGCCGGCGCCGACGTCTGGAACATCAACGCGTACGAGCCGGTGGCGAACGAGTACAGCCGGTACAACTACAACGCGTCGATCCTGTACGACGAGACTCCCTTCCGGTCCTCGGACCACGACCCGGTCCTCGTCGGCCTGGACCTCGCCGGCACGACCACCGAGCCCGGCTCGGTCGACCTGGACCTCGTCGCGATCAACGACTTCCACGGCCGCATCGACCAGAACACCGTCAACTTCGCGGGCACGGTGGAAGAGCTGCGGGCGCAGAACCCCGAGGGCACGGCCTTCGTCTCGGCCGGTGACAACATCGGCGCCTCGCTGTTCGCGTCCGCGCTGCAGCAGGACCAGCCCACCATCGACGTGCTGAACGCGCTGGGTCTGACGTCCTCGGCGGTCGGCAACCACGAGTTCGACCAGGGCATGGCCGACCTCACCGGCCGCGTCACGGACAACGCCGACTGGGACTACCTGGGCGCCAACGTCTACGACGAGGCCACGGGCGAGCCGGCCCTGCCGGAGTACCAGGTCGTGCCCGTCAACGGGGTCGACGTCGGCTTCGTCGGCGTGGTCACGGAGGAGACGCCGACGCTGGTCACGCCGTCCGGCATCGAGGGGCTCACGTTCGGCGACTCGGTCGAGGCGATCAACCGCGTCACCGACGAGCTGCTCGACGGCGACGCCGCGAACGGCGAGGCCGACGTCGTAGTGGCCCTCGCGCACGACGGCGCCAGCGCGGGCACGCCCGACGGCGCCACGCTGGAGGAGGAGATCGCCGCCGGCGGTCCGTTCGCCGCGCTGGTGCAGGAAACCGACCCGCGCGTCGCCGCCATCTTCACGGGCCACACGCACAAGCAGTACGCGTGGGACGCCCCGGTCCCGGGCGCGGAGGGGGAGACCCGGCCGATCATCCAGACCGGCAACTACGGCGAGTTCCTGGGCCACGTCTCCCTGACGGTGGACACGGAGTCGTTCGACGTCACCGACTACACCGTCGAGAACGTCGCCCGCACCACCACCCCGGCCGCCGACCTCATCGCCGACTACCCGGTGGTCGCCGAGGTCGACACGATCGTCGACGCCGCGCTGGCCGAGGCCCAGGAGATCGGCGCGCAGCCGGTCGGCAAGGTGACCGCGGACGTCACCACCGCGTTCTCTGGCGGCACCTACACGGACGGCGTGTACACCGGCGGCAACCGTGACGACCGCGCGTCCGAGTCGGCGCTCGGCAACCTCGTGGCGAACTCGCTGCGCGACTCGCTCGCGAGCGACGACCGGGGCGGCGCCGACATCGGCGTCGTGAACCCGGGCGGCCTGCGCAACGAGCTCTACTACGGCGAGGACGGCGTCATCACGTACGCCGAGGCCAACGCCGTGCTGCCGTTCGTCAACAACCTGTGGACGACCACCCTCACGGGCGCGCAGCTCGACACGCTGCTCGAGCAGCAGTGGCAGACGGACAAGGACGGCAACCGTCCCTCGCGCCCGTACCTGGCGCTGGGGCTGTCGGACAACGTCTCGTACACGGTCACGACCGCCGACCCGAACGCGACGCCCGGCGACAACGTCTCGTCGATCACCATCGACGGCGTGCCCGTCGACCCGGCCGCGGAGTACCGCGTGGCGACGTTCTCGTTCCTGATCTCCGGGGGCGACAACTTCCGGGTCTTCACCGAGGGCACGAACGGCCGCGACTCGGGCCTCGTGGACCGCGAGGCGTGGATCTCCTACCTGGAGAGCTCCTCCCCGATCACGCCGAGCTTCGCCCGCACCCGCACGATCACCTCGGCCCTGCCGGGCACCGTGCAGGCCGGCGGCTCGACCGACGTCAGCCTGTCCGGGCTGAACCTGACGTCGCTCGGCTCGCCGCAGAACACCGCCGTCGAGACCTTCCTGGTCGCGACGGGCGGCGCGGCGGCGGACGGCGTCTCCCTCGGCACCGGCACGGTGACGGACGGCGCGACGTCGGCGTCGGTCACGATCCCGGCCGGCACCGCGGCGGGCGAGTACCAGCTCCTGGTGCAGGCGTCGCCGTCGGGCTCCACGGTCCGGCTGCCGGTGACCGTCGAGGCGGCGACCCCCGAGGAGCCGGAGGCCCCGGCGTGGCAGCCGTGGAAGTTCTACTGGCGGGGCGACACCGTCTCCTACAAGGGCGAGGTCTACGTGGCGACTCGCCCGACCATCCTCAAGATCCCGGGCGTCGGAAAGCACAGCCCCTGGAAGCTCGTCTCGCCGAAGTAGAACCAGGGCGAACTAGAACTGCAGCGAAGTAGAACTGCAGCGCACCCTTCACCGGGGTGCGCTGCAGTTCTGCTTCGCCCTGGTTCTACTTCGGCGACAGGGGTGCGTACCCTGGTTTCGTGAGTGAAACCCAGGCACCGAGCGACTCCTCCGACGACGTGGAGGTGCGGGACGTCATCGACCCGGCCACCGTGCGCCGCGCTCCGCGGTACAAGGCGTTCTTCTGGACCGGCGCCCTGATCGGGATCGTGCTCGGGCTGGCCCTGTCGCTCTATCTCGTCAGCACGCCCTCCGGCGCGGCCATGATGAAGCCCGGCGTGTACATCACGGTGTTGACGGCGTTCGTCACGATGGTGACCACTCTCCTGGCCGGCCTGTTCGCGGTGATCGCGGACCGCCGGAGCCTGCGCGGGCGCTGACGCAGAGGTCACAGGCCGGCTGGCGACTTCGATCCAGCCGCATGGGATACTCGGAACATGCCTCTGCGCGGAGATGGCCGACTCAACCACGACCTCATGCCCGGCGAGAAGGGCCCCCAGGACGCATGCGGCGTCTTCGGGGTCTGGGCACCCGGCGAGGAGGTCGCCAAGCTTGCGTACTTCGGTCTGTACGCCCTGCAGCACCGCGGACAGGAGTCCGCGGGCATCGCCACCAGCAACGGTGAGCAGATCCTCGTCTACAAGGACATGGGGCTCGTCTCCCAGGTCTTCGACGAGACAGCCCTGAACGCCCTGACCGGCCACATCGCCGTCGGGCACTGCCGGTACTCCACGACCGGTGGCGTGACCTGGGAGAACGCCCAGCCGACGCTCGGCGCCACGGCGTCGGGCACGGTGGCCCTCGGCCACAACGGCAACCTGACCAACTCGGCCGACCTCGTCAACCTCGTCGCCGAGCGCTACGGCGCGCAGCGCCGGGGCGAGCTCGCCCGCGGCAACACCACCGACACCGCCCTCATCACCGCCCTGTTCGCGGGCGACGCGGACCACACGCTGGAGGCCACGGCCGTCGAGGTGCTGCCGCGCCTGCGCGGCGCGTTCTCCCTGGTCTTCATGGACGAGAACACCCTGTACGCGGCGCGCGACCCGCAGGGCGTGCGCCCGCTCGTCCTCGGTCGCCTCGACCGCGGCTGGGTGGTCGCCAGCGAGACCCCGGCCCTGGACATCGTGGGCGCCTCCTATGTGCGCGAGGTCGAGCCCGGGGAGCTCATCTGCATCGACGCCGACGGCATGCGCTCGGTGCGCTTCGCCCCGGCCGAGCGTGCGGGCTGTGTCTTCGAGTACGTGTACCTGGCTCGCCCCGACAACACCATCAACGGCCGCTCGGTGCACGCGGCGCGCGTCGAGATGGGGCGCCAGCTCGCGCGGGAGCACCCCGTCGAGGCCGACCTCGTGATCCCGACGCCGGAGTCCGGCACCCCGGCCGCCGTCGGCTACGCGGCCGAGTCCGGGATCCCGTTCGGGCAGGGCCTGACCAAGAACGCCTACGTGGGCCGCACCTTCATCCAGCCGTCCGACACGCTGCGGCAGCTCGGCATCCGCCTGAAGCTCAACCCGCTGCGCGAGGTCATCAAGGGCAAGCGCCTCGTGGTGGTGGACGACTCGATAGTCCGCGGCAACACCCAGCGCGCCCTGATCCGCATGCTGCGCGAGGCCGGCGCCGCCGAGGTGCACGTGCGCATCTCGTCGCCGCCCGTGAAGTGGCCTTGTTTCTACGGGATCGACTTCGCCTCGCGCGCGGAGCTCATCGCGAACGGCCTGGGGGTTGACGAGATCGGGCAGTCGCTCGGCGCCGACAGCCTCGGCTACATCTCCACCGAGGGCATGATCGCCGCGACCGAGCAGCCCAGCTCGCAGCTCTGCGCCGCGTGCTTCACGGGCAAGTACCCGATCGAGCTGCCCCCGGGCGACCAGCTCGGCAAGCACCTCCTCGAGCAGGCGGAGCTGCCGCTCGGCCCGCCCGAGGACGGTCTCAAGCAGCTCGCCGTGAGCACCGGTGGCTCGACCGCGCTCGACCATCCGTGACCGCACCCTGCTTCACCAGCAACACCGCTTCACCCGCCCCGACCACCCTCATGGAGCACCAGTGACATCCGAAGGCCTGACGTACGCCGCCGCCGGCGTCGACACCGAGGCGGGCGACAAGGCCGTCGAGCTCATGAAGGACGCCGTGCGTCGCACGCAGGGCCCTGCCGTGCTCGGGGGCGTGGGCGGCTTCGCCGGCCTCTACGACCTGTCGGCGTTCAAGGGATACCGCGCGCCCCTGCTGGCGACCTCCACGGACGGCGTCGGCACCAAGGTGGCCATCGCGCAGGCGATGGACAAGCACGACACCATCGGGTTCGACCTGGTGGGCATGGTCGTGGACGACATAGTCGTGATGGGTGCCAAGCCGCTCTTCATGACCGACTACATCGCCACGGGCAAGGTCGTCCCGGAGCGGATCGCGGACATCGTGCGCGGCATCGCGCAGGCCTGCGAGGTGGCGGGTACCGCCCTCGTGGGCGGCGAGACGGCCGAGCACCCGGGCCTGCTGGAGCCGGACGAGTACGACGTCGCAGGCGCCGCAACGGGCATCGTGGAGGCCGACAAGGTGCTGGGCCCGGACCGGGTGCAGCACGGCGACGTGCTGATCGCCATGGCGTCCAGCGGGCTGCACTCCAACGGCTACTCGCTGGTGCGCGCGGTCATCAAGCACGCGGGCTGGTCGCTGGACCGGCACGTCGACGAGCTGGGGCGCAGCCTGGGCGAGGAGCTGCTGGAGCCCACGCGGGTCTACGCCTCGGACTGCCTCGCCCTGGCCGCCGACGATGCCGCACAGGTCCACGCCTTCACCCACGTCACCGGTGGCGGGCTCGCGGCCAACCTGGCGCGCGTGCTCCCGCAGGGTCTCGTGGCGACCGTCGACCGGGCGTCCTGGGACGTGCCGGCCGTCTTCCGCATGGTGCGCGAGCTGGGCGGCGTGCCGAACCGGGACCTGGAGAACACGCTCAACCTGGGCGTGGGCATGGTGGCGGTAGTCGGTGCTGACGGCGCCGACGCGGCACTCGCGCGACTCGCCACGCTGGGCGTGCCAGCGTGGACGCTCGGAAGCGTCGAGACCCTTGATGCCTCTGTGGCGCAGGAAGACCTGGTCGCAGGGACGAAGGGTGTCTCCGGCGGGGCGGTCAGGCTGGTGAACGACTACCGCGTCTGACGCGGTGGCAGGGCCCGTCCAAGGACAGGGCGCGGGGCCGGCGCAAAGCGCCGGCACCCTCAGCGCGTGTTGCCGTCCTGCTCTGCCCAGTCGGAGTACCTGTTGTCGTACTCCTCGTCCTCCGGGGCTTCCCACCGCGACTGTGTTGCCACATCCGTGTGGGAGTCTCCGCTGAGCTCCTGCTCGAGGGCGTGATAATTGGTGTCCGGGCTGTAGTACTTCAGCTCGCGAGCAACCTTGGTCTGCTTAGCCTTCTGACGGCCGCGGCCCATGGCTCCGACCCCCCTCAACGTAGGAGCGGGGCGGCACCGTGCATAGACGTGCGGCCCCGTAGCGTTTCGTCTGTTCAGGTTCCAACGTTACATGCTGGTACAGCGTTTCTTCCAGTCCGTGGGCGCGATTCGTCCCATCCTCGGATGTGATCTGCGGCGCGATCGGGTGGTCCGCCACGCCGTCCTCGAGGCGCGCTCCAAGGCCAAGCGTGGCTCTCCCTTGCTGAATTCTTTGCCTTCGGGAACCGACGGCCCCGCCCAGGGCGGAGTGTGCTCTTGCTGCCCGGGGCATCTTGTTCATCCCCTCGGAGTATCCCGCTCCGATGCTTTGCCGACTCCTGGGCGACGTGGGGTCTCGGGCCGGGCCTGTCGATCCGTCGACTGACCTGTCTCGGGTGAAGTTGGGGCGGGGGGCGATGTTGGCGTGTCGCACGTGTCCCAGACTCGCCCGAAACGGGCGCGCGTGGCGAGCAGCGGAGAAAGTGAGGAAATAAACCGCGTCCCCAAGTCGCCTAAATCCCGTTTGCTGCTAACAATGGTGCAAGAGCGGGTGTCGTCAACCGCCTGGTACGGCCAGGCCGGCACCGTTCCGGAGGAGGTGCGGGGATGTCCATCCACGGAGAATCCGAGGTCCTGCTCACGCCTGCCGAGGTAGCGAGCTTGTTCCGTGTTGACCCAAAGACAGTAACGCGTTGGGCAAAAGCGGGAAAGCTCTCGTCGATCCGGACACTTGGCGGTCACCGCCGCTACAAGGAGTCCGAGGTTCGGGCGCTGCTCGGTGCGGCAGCGGACAGCTCGGGCGACTCTGACAACTAGTCAGGCGTCGTTGACGGATTGGTCGGCAGGTAGGACGAAGGCGCGCCGGGTGCTGCCCCCCAGCTCAGCCCCGCGCGCGCCTGAGCACAGCGGTGACGGCAACCGCCGTACCGAGGGCGACTAGACCGAGCGTGGCTCCTATCAGGATCTTGGCGTTGCGGGCCCGGCGCGCATCTTGCGCCGGGCCATTCTTGTTGCCGAAGGATCCGCTGACCATCGCGCCGGCGTCGCTCGCCGCCTGCTTGGCGTCGTGCGCGATGCGGGACGCCTGGTAGCCAGGGCTCAGACGGGTCGTCAGCTCGTCGATGGCTGCTGCGAGGTCCGCACGGGTGCGGACGACCTCGGCGTGGAGCTCGCCGGTGCTGGGCGTGGGCGGCGTCGCCGGAGCGCTCATCGGTGCATCCCCTCCTTGATCGCCGCGATGTCGTCCTTCACGCGCTGGACGCTCTCCGGCTTGGTGCTGGCCTTCTTCAGCTGCTGTGCGCCCACCAGCGCGAGGGTGATCGTCACGAGCAGCATGAAGCCGCCGATGGCGAGCGCGGACAGCCAGAGCGGCCACACGGTGCCCAGGCCGTAGACGGCGGCCAGCAGCAGCACGCCGACGGCGTAAGCGAGGATCAGGAGCGCGACGACGAGCAGCCCGATTCCGATGCCGGACTTCATAGCCTTCTCGCTGAGCTCGGCCTTGGCGAGCGCGATCTCCGCGCGCACGAGCCGGGTCGCCTGCTCGGAGATCTGCTCGACGAGCTTCCCCAGTGAGGCGGGCCTGTCGGGTTCCGGCGTGCCTGCCGGGGCGCCGCTCGCGGCCCCCGCGTGGCTGTCGACCTTCACGTCCTCGATCATCTGCCCTCCCGTGCCCCCGGTTCCGGCATGTGCCGCTGAAGACAACTCAACAGGTCAAGAGCGCATGGGGCAATTCCTGGCGCGGCGTGGCTTGGAGGAAAAGACCTGAAGAAGAGTGCGCGTCAATCCGCGAATAATGGAACGAATTGCCTTGGAGGGTGCTGGGGATGGCGTTCACAGGGGCTGAGAAGGCACGGTCGACCAGCGGCGATGGGTGGCCCGGAAACGCCGATGGGCCGCACTTCCGAAGAAGTGCGGCCCATCGAGATCGCTGGATCCTGCGATCCTTGGCTGTGGCTCCGACCGGCGTCGATCCGGTGACCTTTCGATTTTCAGTCGAACGCTCTACCAACTGAGCTACAGAGCCCTAGCGCGAACGCCCGGGATAGTCGAGATCGACAACCCGGGCGCCTCTCGCGCGACCCTGACGGGACTTGAACCCGCGACCTCCGCCGTGACAGGGCGGCGCGCTAACCAGCTGCGCTACAGGGCCTTGGACGCTACCCGCGACCGGGGGGCTCGTTTCGAACCGTGAGGATCCTAACCCACCGCGGGCCCGAATCTGAAATCAGATTCGGACGCCGCACGGATGACCTGCCTCACAGCAGTCGAAACATGGCTCTGGCGAGCCCCTTCGTACCCCCAACGGGATTCGAACCCGTGCTACCGCCGTGAAAGGGCGGGGTCCTAGGCCGCTAGACGATGGGGGCTGGGACCTGGCAAGTCTACAGATACTCGGCACCCTCGCTGCACGGTCCACCTGGCGGTCCCGGGCGCCTCGCATCGGGGATGATGGGTGCGTGGTGGAGATGACGCGCGAGGACTTCGAGATGGCTGTCAGCGAGGGACTGGACCTCGTTCCGGCCGACCTCGCGGCGCAGATGGACAACGTGGTGGTCCTCGTCGAGGACGACGCTCCCGCGGAGGATCCCGAGCTGCTGGGGCTCTACGAGGGGGTGCCGCTCACCGAGCGCGACCACATGTGGGCGGCCGGCGCGCTGCCGGACCGCATCACCGTCTTCCGGAACCCGACGCTCGCCATCTGCGACACCCGCGAGGACGTCGTCGAGGAGGTGGCCGTGACCGTAGTGCACGAGATCGCCCACCACTTCGGGATCGACGACGACCGGCTGCACGAGCTCGGCTGGGGATGACGAAGCCGGCCCCGCGAAGCAGCGCTTCGCGGGGCCGGCTCCGTGCACGAGGGTCAGTACGAGACGCCGTACTCCCAGTGCCAGGGCTCGGGCTTGCTGCCGCCGGGCTCGGCCCAGCCCGGATGCTTCCAGCCGTACGTCCCGGCGTTGGCGACCATCCAGCCGTACTCGGCGCTGCCGAACGACTCGATGCCGCCCGACAGGTCGACCGCCTGGCCGAGGCCGTGGTTCGAGGTACCGGGCACGGCCGCCAGGCCGCCCCTGGAGGCCGCGACGCTTACCTGCTCCGCGTAGGAGCGGTACCCGTCGGTGACCTTCAGGTTCCGGCCGAACGCCGCACGGAAGGCGCCGTTCAACTCCTCGAGCGCGGCCGCGGCGTCGCACCGCAGCTGCTCGTCCGACACCCAGCTCAGCCCGCAGAGCACGCTCGCCGGGATCTGCCCGTTGCCGTAGCTCTTCGCGACCTCGACCATCGCCTTCGCCTTCGCGGCTCGGGCGGCGGCCTCGCGCTCCGCGGAACGGGCGGCACGAGCGGCGCGCCGCTCTTCCGCGGCCTTCTTCGCGGCGGCGATCTCCTCTGGCGTGGGACCCGCCTTGACCGACACGACGATGTCGCGGTCGGCCTTGGTGATCAGCCGCTGGAGCGACGTCGTCACCTTCTCGATGCGGTCGGCCGACGGCGCGGCCGTCGTCTCCGCGCCCTCCGCGTCCGCTTCCTCGGCGTCGACGGACTCGTCGACCGAGTCCGCGAGCGGGGTGTCGAGGATCGGGAGGACGGCGGCCCCCTGCTCGCTGAGCGGGGTGATCGCCATGGCGGCACCGGCCAGGTTGGTCGGTGCGGTGGCGTCCGCCGCTGAAGCGGCCTCGGAGGCCGCCTCCCCGGCGGTCGTGCGGCCCGTGCCAGCCGTGGCGGAAGTGCCGGCAGCGGTGGCGCCGTCCGCGGTCCGCTCGGTGAGCGGCGCGCGGTCGGCGGCCCGGGAGGCGACGATCGGGCGTATCCCGACTGCCGTGCCGCCGGTATCGCGGGCCTGGTCCACCAGTGCCCGCAGGTTCTGGGCGGCAGCCCGGACGCGCTTGCGCTCCTTGGCGGAGAGGTCGCCCTCGCGGGTGACGTAGGCGGCGTCGGTCAGGACGGCGTCCGCCTTCTCCGAGGCGGACCGCACCTTGGGCCCGAGGACGACGGCGCTGGGCTGGGCGGCCGGCTGAGCGGCCGCCGCGGTGCCCGGGGAGCCGGCGCCGCCGGTCCCGGCGAGGCAGACGGCCGCGGTGGTTGTCAGGGCGACCGACGTGAGCGCGGCGGCTATCGCGAAGGACGAGCGGCGCACCAGCGGGTGGGGAGAGTGCTCTACGACCATCGCATGCGCCCCGCGCACGCCCGGGCGTCGCGTACGACGGGGGACGAGCGCGTGGTCGCCGCGCGTCAAGAGCTCTCCTGACACTCGGGGGCAGGGACAAGGCGCGCCGTGCGAGGCGCGACGGGGTTCGGCGTCTGGGGCACGCTGAGCTTCCGTTCTGCGGCTGGGCACGGCGGCACCGTGAGGGTCGTTTTTCCCTCGGGCGGACGGCGTCGCATGCTCCGGCTGCGGACTGGCCACGGCGCGCGACAGGTCGCGGAGTCATGGCAGTGCCGCGAGAAGCTCGGACCGAAGGCCCAGGGGGTGAGCTTCACGCGGCGACGTTTAATGTTGAACGATCGTCCAAGAGTTTTGGAACCCCCTTTACGGAGGCATGCCTCACAAAGACTGCGCGCAGACCGTGGCGTAGACGTGAAGGAGCGACAACCTGGTGTGTGCGCAGTCACACTGATGGGAGCGCTGCCATGCGTGAGACTCCGGGCATGGCCCATCACGATCAGGCCGCGAACGGATCCAGGCCCACCCCCGCCGGGCAACCCGTGACCGTGTCCATCCATCGCGTCGTCAACCCCGACCACGTCCCCGAGGTCACCCGCTGGGTGCAGTCGGGCGTCAACCTCGCCAACCGCTGGGACGGCTTCCTCGGCTCGGGCTGGATCCGCGCCGCCGAGGGGGCCCGCGACTGGCACATGCTCTACCGCTTCGCCGACGCCGACCGGCTCGCCGCCTGGGAGCAGTCCGCCGAGCGCCGCGACTGGCTCGCGCAGGGCACGGGCCTCGTCGAGGAGCTGCGCTACCAGCAGCGGACGGGCATCGAGGGCTGGTTCGACGACCCGTCGCGGACGGACGAGCCGGCCGACGTCGCCGCCGTCGTGGTGCCGCCCCGGTGGAAGCAGGCGACCAGCATCTGGCTGGGGTTCTTCCCCGTGAACCTGTTGTTCACGGCCCTGTTCACGTACCTGGTGCCCGGCTGGGACGACGTCCCGCTGGCGCTCAAGGTGCTGATCTCGACCCTGATCCTGACGCCGATCATGGCGTACTGGGTGCTGCCCTGGGTGACCCGCCGCCTGCACGGCTGGCTGCACCGCACCTAGCCCCACCAGTGGGACGGTCAGGTCACCTGGGTGACCCGCGCGTCCGAGGCGTGGGCTTTCAGGCCGTGCCGGCCACTGCTCGCTGGGCCGGGACGCGGCGTCGTGGCCGGATCCCGCCGCGGCCCGGCACCGCCGGAACGGCCAGGACCGCCGTGTGGACGGCCCGGCCGGCGAGCCACCCGGTGAGTCGCTCCGGCCGGTCGGTGACGACGGCGTCGACGCCGGCGCCGTCGTCGGCGGAGACCAGTGTGGTCCACGCGGCGGGGTCGTTCGCCGTCCAGGACATGACGCGCAGGCCCGCGGCGTGCAGGCGGGACACCAGCCGCGGGCTGTTCGCGACGGTCGCGACCGACGGGTTGCACGCGACGACCCGCAGGCGCTCGCACAGGCGCAGCAGGCCGGGCGGGTCGAACGAGACGAGGAGGCCGCCCGGCAGGTGCGGCGCGACGTCGCGCACCGTGGCGACCGTGCCGGGCCAGAAGCTCTGCACCAGGACGCGGTTGTCGAACCCCGCGGCGGCGATCGTCGCAGCGACCCGCCCTACCTGCTCGGCGCCCCACGAGCCCTTGAGCTCCAGCAGCAGGTCCGTGTCCGGGTGCCGGGCGAGCACGCCCAGCACGTCGTCGAGGGTGGGGACGCGCTGCCCCGAGAACGCCGGGGAGAAGCGCGAGCCGGCGTCGAGCCCCAGCACCTCGTCCGCGGTCAGGGCGGAGACCTTGCCGGTGCCGTCGGTGGTGGCGTCGACGGTCTCGTCGTGGATCACGGCGCCCACGCCGTCGGCGGTGGGCTGGAGATCGATCTCGACGGCGTCCGCGCCCGCGCGGCACGCTGCCTCGACGGCGGCGAGCGTGTTCTGCGGGGCTACCGCGGAGTAGCCGCGGTGGGCGATGACTGCGGGACTGGCGACGGCCATGCTGACCTCCGGGTCTGCGGTTCAGCAACCACGTTAGGCCGCTGCCGGACGCCTTCCCAGGCCTGCCGCATGAGTTCCGGGAGTGTTCCGGGACAGTTCACCCGGCGGTCCCGGGGGCGCTGTGTCGGCCACCCGGGCGATACCCGGCGGCCTCACGGCGTGCGCAGAGCGCCGCCGACCTCCCCGAAGATGCCCTGGCCCGGCGTGAGCACCTGGCGCGGGTCGTAGCGGTCCTTGGCGCGCCGGACGGCGGGCCAGCGGTCGCCGTAGTGGGCGCGCCAGTCGGCCGGGCTCAGGTGCAGAGCGTTGACCGGGTAGTGCGTGCCGCCGACGGCGCGGACCCGGGCGTACAGCGCGTCGTTGTCGGCGATGAGGCGCTCCACAGCGGCGTCGTCGGGCGGGCTCACCGCCCGGAGCAGTGCGAGCAGGAAGAACACCGGGCCGTCGGGGACCCTCACCTGGGGCTGCGTGATCGGGGACCGGTTGGTCGGGTACAGCAGCGCGACGCCGCCGGCGTCGGCCGGGGTGAGCGTCGTGAGCAGCTCGGTCACCAGCTCGTCGGTGGCCGAGTCCGGGACGAACACGTTCAGCCAGGGCCCGGGCAGGCGGAGCGCCTCGATCTGCTCCACTTCCTCGTAGATGCGGTTCAGCCACTCGAAGTAGGTCATGTCCACGACGTCGACGCCCGACGGGGCGAGGCCGGCCAGCAGGACGTCGTCGTCGGGCGGCTCGGTGGTGAACCAGGCTCCGCCTTCCAGGACGAAGGTGAAGCCGTCGTCGTCCGTCGGGACGAGCTGGCCCTCAAGGTAGTCGAAGCGGCCGTCGGCCAGGGCCGTGCGCTGGGCCGCGGTGAGATCGGTGACTCGCGGATAGGTCAGTGTGTAGATGCGCGCCATCGCGGGCGCCGCCACCAGCCGGACCGCGGCCCGCACGATTACGGCGAACTGGCCGAGCCCCCCGAGCACCGCCTCGAACAGCTCCGGCTCGTGGTCGGCCGAGCAGGTCACGAGGCGCCCGTCGCCCGTGACGACGTCGAGCTCGATCGTGTTGTCGACGAGCATCCCGAAGTGCTGGGACGCACCGCCGATGCCGCCGACGCTCAACGTGCCGCCCACCGACAGGCCGAGGTAGTCCGTGCTGACGGGCGGCGCGGCGCCGGCGGTCAGGGCGGTGCGGATCAGGTCGAGCCACTGCACCCCGGCGTCGACCACCGCGTGGTCGAGCGTGACCTCACGGATCGTGGCCAGTGTCCGCGAGTCGATCACGACGCCGCAGTCGGCCTGCGCCTGGCCGAACGTCGAGTGGCCCTGGCCCCGGACGGCGATCGTGAGCCCGTGCTCGTTCGCGAAGCGCACCACCGTGACGACGTCGTACACCGAACCCGGCCGCAGGACCGCGCGCGGGCGGCGGTGGGCGAGGTGCCCGTAGTCGGTGGCGGCCTCGGTGAGCGCGGCGTCGTCGGTGACGAGCTCGCCGTCGAGATGAGGGATCTGGATGGCCCCGGTGTTCTCGGGGAAGCTGGTGAGCCAGTGCGACGTCGCCGGGTCGAACGCGACGACGGCGGCGCCTGCCAGAAACGTACGGCGATCGAGCTGTGCCATGTGAGCCCCTCAGCGTCGGGTCGGGCGACCACGGTACAGGCCACAGGGCGCACTGTGGTGCCGGTTCCGTGGATGTGCCGTCAGGACAGGCCCGCGAGACGATAGACGACCAGGCTGCCCGCGACCGCGACGTTCAGGCTCGCACCCCAGCCCGCCATGGGGATCTCGACGCACTCGTCGACGTCTGCGAGCACGTCGTCCGGCACGCCCTGGTGCTCGTGCCCGAGCAGGAGGACGGTAGGGGTCCGGGCGGGCTCGAGGCGAGGCAGCGGCGTGGCGCCGTCGGCCAGCTCGACTGCCACGAGCCGGAAGCCTGCGTCCCGCTGCTCGTCGAGCCAGCGCTCCTTCGACGGCGCCACCCAGTGGATGCACGGCCGTCGCCCACGCAGCGTGTCGCCCCTGGCCAGGGCTTCCTTGTAGTGCGGCGTGCGGGGCACGGCCAGGCACGCGCCGACGGCGTCGCACGTGCGCAGCAGCGTCCCGAGATTCGCCTCGTACGCGACCCAGAGCGGGGCGACGACGAGGTGGCCCCAGCAGCCGTGCTGGCGGGCGCGTCGTCGGCGGCGGAGCTCGGTCGGCTTCGACTTGGACCCGCTCACCTGATCGTGGCGGTGTCTCCCGGACGAATGAACATGAGGGGGTGCCTTTCAGCGGCGGCACCGGTCCATCGACAGCGGCGAAGGATTCGCCGCGGGACCGCCGACGCTACACCGCGGGAGCGGTGCTGACCAGGGATCTCGCGTGGGTAGCCCATCGCCCGAGCGTGGCGCCGGCTGGTCATCACGAGCGGCAAGGAGCGTCTCCGGGACCGGTGCGACCGGCGTCACCAGGAGCCGCGAGGCGTCGATGAGCATCGCTTCGGCGCTGCTTGGTGAGAGCGAGCAGACCGGCCGGCAGGGCTATGGCGAGGCCGAGCGCGACCATGAGCAGTGTGGCGGTCGGCTGCGAGAGGTGGCCGAGCATGGTCAGGTGCACGAAGAAGTGCGGGACCGCCCACGCCAGGTACATGACGAGTGCGGTCCGAGTCATCCACTGACCCATGTGGACAGTCGCAGCGCCGAGCACCACAGCGCTGCCAAGTGTCATGGCGCCGTAGTCGATCATCAGGTGCCTGTTGTAGGCCATGCCCATGCCCACCACCTCGAGCGCGAAGAACTGTGCGGGGAGAAACACCGCCCACGAGCCGACGACGAGCTGGGTCGCGGCAAGGAACCCGAGACCGGTGCGAAGCCACCCGCGCATCACCGGCTCCGTCCGTGCGCACCGGATCCGGCCAGGAAGTCGTCGAACGTGATCCGAGTGACCGCACGATCCGGAGTGATGTGATGGCCCGCGCGGAAGTCCCGGACCGCCTTGCCGGGCACTGGGGCGGCCCACACGGGTCGACGACGGCCGACCGCTCGGAGATAGCTGCGGGCCAGGTCGGCGGCCTCCCGGACCTCCGGACCGCCGATGTCCGGCACCCGGTTCGCGGCCGGTCCCGCCGCGTACGTGAGCATCTGGTCGGCTACCTCCGAGACATCGACCGGCTGGAAGTGCACCCTCGACGGCATCAGCGTCACCGGCAGCAGGCGTTGGGCCTCGCACAGGGCAGCGATCAAGTCGTGGAACTGGGTCGTGCGCAAGATCGTCCACGGTAGCCCCGAGCGCTCCACCAGCTGCTCGCACGCCAGCTTCGCCCGGTAGTAGCCGAGCGCGACATTCTCGATGCCGACGATCGACAGGTACACCAGGTGCGGGTTGCCGGCTGCTCTCACGGCCTCGATCAGGTTGCCGGTGGCGGCCACATCGCCTCGTCCGTTCGTGGTCGCCAGGTGGATGACCACATCCACCCCCGCAGCCGCGGCGACCAGCCCGCTTCCGGTGCGCAGATCTCCCACCACCCAGCGGTGAGCGGCCGGCTCGCGTCTCCCGCGGGTCAGCACCCGCACGTCGTGGCCCGCGTCGAGCAGTCGCGGTACGAGCGTGCGCCCGAGCCGCCCCGTACCGCCGGTGATCAGAACCTGTCGTGCCATGTCTCGCTCCGTGGTCGCTGGATTCTCGCCTTGCACCACTAGGAACCGAACGGCGCCTCGGAATGTGACAACCGGGCCAGCTGCGTACCGACGAACCGGAGCTTGCCCGGGTTGGCGAGGATGTGGATGTTCGTGATCCGGCCGTTCGCCACATCCGGCACGACCACACCAAGCAGCCTGGAAGCGAACCAACCGGCCGCCGCCACGGTCCCGTTCACCTCGCAGACGGACACGGTCAGGCCTTCGACGTACCGGCTGGTGACGACCGTCAGGTACCGCGCCACCTTCTCCGCACCACGCACCGGCAACCGGGCGACACCCGGCGTGCCACCACCATCGGCGACCGCTGTGACGTCCTCGGCGAGCATCCGCTCCAGTCCGGCGAGATCGCCGCCCCGGGCGGCAGCGAGGAACCGGTCGACCAGGATCCGACTCTCGGGGTCGTCGTTCGCGGATGGCGGGAGCCGGGCGGCCGACAGCCGTTTCCGTGCTCGGCTGTGCAGCTGCCGGCAGTTCGACTCCGACAGCCCGACCAGCTCGGCCACCTCACGATGGCTGTAGCCGAACGCTTCGCGCAGCACGAAGACCGCCCGTTCCCCCGGGGTGAGCCGTTCGGCGAGCACCAGGAAGGCCAGTGACACCGTGTCCCGTTGTTCGGCAGTCTCCAGCGGCCCCAGCGCGCCTTCGGAGGTGAGCACTGGCTCCGGCAACCACGACCCGATGTAGCGTTCGCGGCGGATCGGCGCCGATCCGAGCCGGTTCAGGCACAGGTTGGTAGCAACCTTGGCCAGCCACGCGGAGGGCTTCTCGACCGAGCCGGGCTCGGTGCCATGCCACCGTAGAAAGACGTCCTGGACGACGTCCTCCGCATCCGCGGCCGAACCGAGCATTCGGTACGCCAGCCCGAACAGGCGAGGACGCTGCAGCTCGAACGCCGTGACAGGCGCGGACCCGCGCTGCTCCCCAGGCTGACTCATGGTCGCGATCATCGCACTGCGGTGCTAGGGACTTCCTCGATGGCATGCAGCCAAGGACCGGTCACAAAGACATGGTGGTGGGCCCCCCGGGGATCGAACCCGGAACCCGCGGATTAAAAGTCCGCTGCTCTGCCAGTTGAGCTAGAGGCCCGCGCGCCCGGCGTCCGGGCGGCGCGAGTAGAAAGCCTACCGGTCGGCACCGGTCACGTCGTAGACGCGGTCGAGCGGGGCAACCTACGTCTTCTCGCGGCGCCTGTCACGCGCTGTCTCACCCACCGGGAGATATCGGGCTAAAAGCGTCTCACGCTTGCGGTGAGGGGGTGGGCTTGGTTCGGTGGACGGGACCGCGGAGAACCAATGTGAGGAGCTCAACGTGCTCACCGTGACCGACAATGCCCGTACGGCCGTCCAGGACCTCGCCCAGCAGGCTGGTGTACCGGTCGAAGGCGGGCTGCGCATCGCGCAGGCGTCCGGCCAGCCCGGCAACTTCGAGCTCGCGCTGGTTCCGGCGCCGCAGCCCGACGACCAGGTCGTCGACGCTTCGGGTGCCACCAACGTGTTCGTCGAGGCGCAGGCTGCCCCTGCTCTGGAGACGCTGACCCTGGACACCGACCCCGGTGCCGAGGGCCCGGGTTTCGTACTCACGCCCAAGGCGTGACTCGCGGCGCCCGCTGGGGTGCCGCACAGTCGACGAGCCCCCGAGAAGCTGCCGGCCAGGCAGCGTCCCGGGGGCTCGTCGTTGCCGTCAGGCCGCGGAGCCGTCCGATGGCCTTACAGCGCCACGCCGAGGATCCACGAGCCGCCCAGCACCAGCGCGCCCAGCGTGACCAGCAGGAACAGCGTGACCCAGAAGAGTCCCGCGACGCCGGTCAGGCGGGCGAGCATGTCGGCGTCCGACGTCCGGGCGCGGCCGCGGGAGCGCTGCACCTGCAGCTCGAACACCGGACGCACCGCGCCGAGCAGGAGGAACCACGTCACGGCGTAGGCGACCGCGCTCTGCACCTCGGGCTCAAGGAACCACGTGACGAACACGAGCGCCGTGCCGCTGACGAGGATCGACCAGAGGCCGAACCAGTTGCGGATCTGCAGGAGCAGCAGCGCGAGGAGCGCGACGAGCAGCCACAGCAGCCCGACGGCGTAGCCCAGCTTGAGGAGCCACGCGGCGCCGAGGCCGATGATGCCCGGCCCCACATAGCCGGCGAACGCCGTGATGACCATGCCCGGGCCACGGGGCCTGCCGCGCGAGACGGTGAGGCCTGAGGTGTCGGAGTGCAGCCGGATACCCTCCAGCTTGCGGCCCGTCAGCAGCGCGCCGAGGGCGTGCGACGCCTCGTGGGCGATGGTGATGACGTGTCGCGTCAGGTGCCACAGAGGCCGGAACAGAACCACGACCAGGGCGATCGCGCACATGGCGAGCACCATCAGGTTCGACGGCGGGTCGACCGGGGTGACCGCGTTGGTCCAGATGGTGCCGAGCACGTCGCCGATGGCGGCAAACGAGCCGGCGGAGCTGGTCGCTGCGGGAATCATGCCGCACATAGAACCACACCGAACGTGACGTGCGCCGCAGCCGCCGGTCACAAGGACGTGAGATAGTGGGTGGTCGTGGGCGGTATTTGGCCGCCCGACGTCGTGGCCCCGGCCCGGGTTAGCACCCCGCCGCCTGGTGTGAGCACGGCGGACCACCGGCGCGAGACGCGCCGCCACCGAGCCCGAGAGGCCCAACTCCTTTGACTACCTTTGCCGACCTCGGTCTGTCCGCGCCCGTTCTGCGCGTTTTGACGGACCGCGGCATCACCTCGCCGTTCCCCATTCAGACGGCATCCCTGCCGGACTCCCTCGCCGGCCGCGACGTGCTCGGCCGCGGCCGCACCGGCTCCGGCAAGACTCTCGCGTTCGCGCTGCCGGTCGTGACGCGCCTCGCGACGTCCGGCGCTCGTTCTGCCGCGTCGGGGCAGCCGCGCCGGGCGGCGGGCCGCCCCCGTGCCCTGATCCTGGCTCCCACCCGTGAGCTCGCCAACCAGATCGACGAGTCGATAGCGCCCCTGGCGCAGGCGCTCGGCCTGAAGACCACCACGATCTTCGGCGGCGTGGCGCAGTCGCGCCAGGTCACCGCGCTGAACGCGGGCGTCGACATCGTCATCGCCTGCCCCGGCCGGCTCGAGGACCTGCTCGGCCAGCGGCACCTGACGCTCGACGACGTCGAGATCACCGTGCTCGACGAGGCCGACCACATGGCCGACCTCGGGTTCCTGCCCGGCGTGAAGCGCATCCTCGACCGCACGGCCTCGAACACCCAGCGCCTGCTGTTCTCGGCCACACTGGACAACGGCGTGGACGTGCTGGTCAAGCGCTACCTGCACCAGCCGGTCACCCACTCGGTGGACGACGCCGCCGCGCCGCCGCCGCAGATGACGCACCACATCCTTGCCGTGGCCGACAAGGACGCGAAGAAGAACGTGGTGCACCAGCTCGCGCAGGGCACCGGCCGGCGCGTGTTGTTCATGCGGACCAAGCACCAGGCCAAGAAGCTCGCCAAGCAGCTCACCGCCGCGGGCGTGCCCGCCGTCGACCTGCACGGCAACCTGGGCCAGGGCGCGCGTGAGCGCAACCTCGCCGCGTTCTCGTCCGGCGAGGTGCGCGTGCTGGTCGCGACGGACATCGCCGCGCGTGGCATCCACGTGGACGACGTCGAGCTCGTGGTGCACGTGGACCCGCCCGCCGAGCACAAGGCGTACCTGCACCGCTCCGGGCGGACGGCGCGAGCCGGTTCCGGCGGCGACGTCGTGACGATCATGCTGCCCGAGGAGCGCGGCGACGTGCGTGACCTGACCCGCAAGGCGAAGATCAGCGCCCGCCCCCAGGACGTCCGCCCCGGCGACGCGACGGTGACCGGCCTGGTCGGCGAGGTCGCGCCGTACGTCGAGTACGTGCCGCCGGCCCCGCAGCCGCAGGGCCGCCAGGGCCAGCCGCGGAAGCAGGGCGGGCGCTCGCGCTCCGGCGGCCAGGGCGGCGGCCAGAGCACCGGTCAGGCCGGCCAGGGCGGCGGCCGTCAGGGCCAGCCGCGTAGCCAGGGCGCCGGCCAGGCGTCGGGGCAGCGCAGCGCGCGCCCGGCGTCAGGCGGCGGACGCACAGCTGCCGACCACTTCCCGAGGCCGGACGGCGCGGGTGCGCCCCGCCGTCGTCGGCGTGGCGGCCGTGGCCGCGGCGCGGGCAACCCGAACGCCTCCGCCGCAAGCTGACCCCAGGGCCGCGAAGTAGAGCGTGTGTCCGGCCTCCGCTGGGGTTAACAACC
>NZ_JBHUUX010000042.1:0-48943 GCF_042670845.1 Promicromonospora sp. NPDC057138
CGCCTGTCCGGGTCTCCCTTGTGTCACCAAGGGAGACTCGGACAGGCGCTCTACTTCGCGGACCTACCTCAGGGGGTGCCTGCGGTCGGGCCCTTGCCGATCGGGTCGGTCTCGTCACCCCAGACCTGCTCGCGGAAGTGGTCCCACACCTGGATGTCAGACGTCGCGCCCATGAAGCCCATCCGCGCGTCCGTAGCCGTCAGCAGGATCTCGATGAGCGAGGCGCCCTCGAGCACCTGGGTCGCCACCTCCAGGAGGTCCTGCCCGTCGGGCAGGTTCGCGTGGATCGACGACACGTACATCTGCGCGTCGCCCTCGAGCGACACGAAGTTCGCCCGGGTGTCGGTGCCCGCCGGCGGGTTGTTGTCGTCGTAGGCGTACGACTTGAGCCAGAAGCCGTCGACGACGACCTTGTCGGCCGAGATCTTGATGGCGTCCCGGCGGCTGCCGTCGTTCTTGACCGGCACGTTCGCCAGGCCGATGCCGTTGATACCGGTGAGCGGGATCTCCAGGTCCGTGCTCTCCAGGTCGGCCGGCAGGGAGAAGACCGAGCCGTCCTCCCGCGCACCGCACTGGCCGGGCAGGTCGATGTTGAGGTCGTACTTGCCGCCGAAGCTCACCTTGACGCACGTGCCGAGCTCCGTCTGCAGCGCCTCCTCGATGGTCTGCTGAGGGTCGACCTCACCGCACGGGTCCGACGGCGCCGCGTCCCCCGACTCCGGTGGCACCTCGCCGTCTTGCGTCGGCTCCTGGCACTCGGAGTCGTAGTCGTCGGTGGTCCCGTCGCCGTTGCCCGCGCCGTCGCCTGACCCGGTCCCGTCGCCCTCTGCCGGGTCAGTCGTGCCCCCGGTGATGTCGTCGACCGCGTCCCCGACCGGGTCCTCGCCCGCGCCCGACTCGGACGCGCTGGGCGACGGCGACGCGGTCGGCGAGGTGGAGGGGTCGGCGGTGCCGTCGTCCTCGCAGGCCCCGAAGACGGCGCACCAGAACGAGTCGTCCTGCTGGGTCTCGGCGCCCGACGTCGACGCAGGCAGGCTCATGCCGCCCATCGCCATCGCGCTCGCGACGACCACCGCCGCGGACTTCTGGGACAGGGCGCGCAGCGCGCTGCTGAGCGTTTCCACCTTGGGGATCGCCTCCGTGTCCGGGTCCGGATCGCGGTCGGCGCGCGGTGCGTCGTCGTCCGGCTCCGGCTCCGCTGCCGTCGTGTCGTCTGCGGCGGTGTCCGACGCCGGGGCGTCGTCCGCCGCGCGCGCCGCGTCGTCCGTCTCCGCGACCGGCTCGGCGCCGCCCGCCTCCGCGACCGGCTCGGCGCCGCCCGCCTCGCCGGCGGCCGCCGACGGTGCCCAGGTCACGACGATGATGCCGCCGATCACGCCGAGCAGGAACCCGACGACCCAGCCGCCGAGGTTCACGCCCGCGATCGAGTAGACGGCGATCGCGAGCGCGATGACGCCGTAGAAGATCCGGTGCACGGGCTGGGCGATCGAGAGGATCCCGAGCAGGAGCAGGGCGATCGGGAGGATCGTCGCCTGCGCACCCTCGACCCCGAACTGCAGCACGATGTTCATGCCGAGCTGGTCCAGCTTGATCGGGCCGGACAGAAGCATCTCCAGGCCGGCGAGAGCTACCAGCACACCCCCGACGAACGGCCGCTGCCTGCGCCAGGGGCGGAAGTCCCTGCGCCAGTCAGCAAGCTTCGTGCGAAGTCCGGGGCGGCTGGCGTTCGCCTGGCCGTCACCCGGACTCAGAAGCACTCGGTGCCGTCCGTGATCTTGAGGCTGAGGTCCGTCAGCTGGAAGACGGCGGCCTGCGTGCTCCAGGAGACCTGCTCGAGGTTCGAGATGTCGACCGAGTCGGAGTCCATGGCGAAGTCGCCGGCGTCGCCCTTCTTGGCCGTGTTCACGGTCGAGGCGTCCACGCCGATGCGGATGTTCTTGAAGATCGCGGTGCCGGACAGGTCGTTCATGCCGATCTGCAGGTCGGTGGCCTTCGCCGGCTCCTCGCCGGTGCCCGCCGAGATCAGGATGCCGACCTTGCCGAGCGGCGTGTCCTGCACGACCGACTGGCACAGGTTGTAGAGCTGCGCGTCCTTGATGTTCGCGATCGCCGCGGGGTGCTTCGTACCGTCGGAGGCGGTCGCGACGCCCGCGTACTGCGAGAAGCCGGTCCCCGCGAGCTGGTCGGCGCCGATCTTGAACTGGCTGCCGGAGATGGCGAACGAGACGGGCACTGCCCCCTGCGCAACGCCGCCGAGCAGAACGCTCGCGGCGATGGTGACCGGAATGACGGCGAGAGCCACACGACCCTTGCGCGACCCGGTGAGCTTGCTGAGCTTCATTGGTTTCCCCTCGATGCCAATGTTGAGGACGACTACAGCGTCGTCTCGCCGCGACGTTAGCGCGATTACTGAGTTACCGTCAATTGCCCCTCTGACGGCGCCGCAAAGCATGCCCGATATGCTCGACGCATGGCAACAGCCCGACGCACGCGACTTCGTCCGGAGGAGCGCCGCAACCAGCTCGTGGCGCTGGGGGTCGCGACCCTTGCGGACCGCCCACTGGCCGAGGTGACCGTCGAGGAGATCGCCGCCGAAGCCGGTGTCTCGACGGGTCTCGTCTACTACTACTTCGGCTCCAAGAACGGCCTGCACCACGAGATAGTGCGCCGCGCGCGGGACTCGATGCTGCACGCGTCCGAGCCCCAGCCGGAGCTTCCGCCGTCCGACCGCCTGGTCAGCACGCTGACCCGGCTCGTCGCGTACGTGCGGGAGCACGGCCCCACCTTCTACTCGCTCGTGCGCGGCGCGGCCAGCGGCGACGAGGAGGTGCGCGCGGTCATCGAGGACGCGCGGCGTGAGCAGACCGAGCGCGCCCTCGCCGTGCTCCTGGAGCTGGGCGTGCCCGAGACGGAGCTCCTGCGCATAGCTGTCCGCTCCTGGGTGGCCCTCGCCGAGCAGGCCCTGGTCGACGGCGCCATCAACTCCGACCTCGACGACGACCTGCTCGTCGGCTACCTCGAGCGCAGCCTGGGCGGCGTCGTCGCCGCCGTCGTGCCGGGTGCCTCGGAGGCATTGTTCGGGATTCCGTCGACGCTCTGAGCGGCTTGACTCGCCGGTCAGAGCGGCTTGACCATCAGCAGGCAGGGGTTGTCGACCCAGAGGTCGGGGAACTCCTCCACCGGGTGGAAGCCGCAGGCGGTGTAGAAGGCGCGGGTCCGGTCGAAGTCCGGGTCGGACGCGGACGGGCCGAACGTCTTCACGCTCAGCAGGCGCACCCCCTGCGCACGGAGGTCCTGCTCAACACGCTCCAGAAGGGTGCGCCCGATCCCCGCGCGATGGTGCTTCCGGCGGACGGCGAGCAGGTGCACCTCCGCCGACGTCGGGTAGCGCTGGTCGACGAGCAGCACGCCGAGCACGTCCTCGAAGGGGGTCTCGCCGCCGTCGGCCCCGCCCTCGGGCGGGGCGACCGCCACGTAGTTGGGGAACTTGGCCGCCGCCTCGACGTACTCGTGCGTGAACCTGTCAATGCCGAACCACTCCGGCAGCTCTTCGAGGATGTCGTGTGCGGCATCCGATCGGCCGAGGGTCCTGACCACGGTAAACGTCCCAGACACGCGGCCTAACTTAAACCTGACGGCCCATCTTCACCCGCTGAACGCGAATACGCCGAGGTAGTCATCTGGCGAGGTAGTCAGATGACTACCTCGCCAGATGACTACCTCGGCGGAAAGGGGGTCAGCCCTGGTTGTTGAAGAACTGCTGCAGCCAGTCCGGGATGTTGTTCGGGCTGTTCTGGTCCGAGCCGGAGCCGTCGTCCTGGCCCGGGAGCTGCTGGTCCTGCGAGCCCTGGTCCTGGGTGGCCGTCTCGTCCTTGACCGCGAGCGTCACGGTGATCTCCTGGGTGTTGCCGTCGCGAACCACGGTGAGGACCGACTTGTCGCCGGCCTCCTTCTCCCGCACGAACGCGGTGAGCGACGCCGAGCCGTTGACCGCGTCACCGTCGATCGCCACGATCACGTCTCCCTTCTGGATGCCTGCGTCTCCGGCCGGCGAGTCCGCGACGACCTCCTCGACGCCCGCGCCGCGGCGGGTGACGCCGTCGGCCGTGGCGGTCGCGTCGGTGAGCGAGACGCCGAGGAACGCGTGCTCGGCCTTGCCGTTCTCCTTGAGCTGGTCACCGATCTGCGTGGCCAGGTTCGACGGGATGGCGAAACCGAGGCCGATCGAGCCGGAGCTGCTCGACTGCACTCCGCTCGACAGGGTGGCGATCGACGAGGTGATGCCGATGACCTCGCCCGACGCGTTGAACAGCGGCCCACCCGAGTTGCCGGGGTTCACCGCGGCGTCGATCTGGATGGCGTTGGTGACCACCTGGTCGGACCCGTTCTCGGCGCTGGCCGTGACCGGACGGTCCAGGGCGGACACGATGCCCGTCGTCGCCGTGTTCGCCAGCCCCAGCGGGTTACCGAGCGCCAGCACGGGCTCCCCCACGACGACGTCGGACGAGTCCGCGAACTTCGCGGGCTTGAGGTCCGACGGCGGGTCGGTCAGCTTCACGACGGCGAGGTCGGTGGCCGGGTCGGTACCGACGATGTCGGCGTCGTACACGCGGCCGTCGCTCAGCGTGACCTGGACCTTCTGGGCGTCCGCCACGACGTGGTTGTTGGTCAGGATGCGGCCCTCGGAGTCCAGCACGATGCCGGAACCCTCGGCGCCGCCGGCCTGGCTCTGCACCTGGATCGCCACCACGGACTCCTGCACCGCGGAGGTGACCGACGTCCAGTCCGGGTTCTGGACGGTCGAGCTCTTCACGGGCACGTTCTGGCTGGTGGTCTGTCCGACGTCGGCCAGGGAGGTCGCGTTACCCGAGTCGCTGGTGAGCGAGATGGCGCCGGCCGTGCCCAGGCTGGCCAGCAGCGCGGCGGCCGCGGCGGCACTGACCACGGGAACCCAGGCGCGGTTCCGCGGCTTGGCCTGCGGGCCGCCCGACGCCGGGGCGGGCGCGCCGTACGGGTTGACGTACCCGGACGTGGGGCTCGCGGCGGGCGCCGCGTTGTATGCGGGCGCCGGGTGCTGAGCGGTGGCCGGGTGCTGAGCCGGCGCGCTGTGCTGCGCCGATGCGCCCACGGGAACGGACGCGGGTGCCGGGGACTGGCCGCCGGTCGAGGGCTGCGCGGGGTTCGAGGGCTGCTCAGGCACCGCGTCCTGGGCCGGCGTCTGGTGCTGCGCCGGCGCCGGCCCGGTGGCCGGCAGCTGCTGAGTCGGCTGCGGCGCGGGCGGCAGCTGCTCGGTGGGCTGCGTCGCGGGCGGCTGCTGGTCCGGCTGCGGAGTGGTGCTGTTCTCGTCGTTCATCGGTGACCCTCCTTGAAGTCACCACTAGTTGACACCCCGTTCCTTGTCCCACCCTTGGACAAGTCTGTGAGTTCCCTGCACAGCCGGCCCCCCGCCCGCCCCGTTGAGTGCTGGCTATTTGTCGGCCAGGCGCCGCCAACTCAACAAATAGCCCGCACTCAACGCGGGGTGGCGGCCGCGACGATCGCGCTCGACAGGGCGCGGGACTCCGTCAGGCGGTCCGCTCGCGGCACCTGCACCTCGATGACCTGGACGCCGTGGCTCGGCGCCTGCAGCGCGTGGCGCAGGGTCGGCACGTCCTTGACGAGCTGATGGTCCACGCCGTACCCCGCGCAGAGCTGCGCCAGGTTCGACCCGTGCGGCGTCCCGAACACCCGCTCGAACGTGGCGTTCGCGGCGCTGCCGGTCGCGGCGAGCGCGCCGTGCTCCAGGGTCGCGAAGATCGAGCCGCCGTCGTCGTTCACCACCACGATCTCAAGGTCCACGGGGGGCTCGTCGGGCCCGCGGAGCAGGCCGCCGACGTCGTGCAGGAACGTGAGGTCGCCCAGCAGGGCGCGCGTGCGCAGCCCCCGGCGGGCGGCCGCGAGCGCCACGCCGACCGCCGTCGAGACCGTGCCGTCGATGCCCGCGAGCCCCCGGTTGGCCAGGACCGCCGGGCCGGGGCCGTCCAGCCCGAGCACGAGCTCCAGGTCCCGCACGGGGTTGGACGAGCCCACCACCAGCAGGTCGTCGGGGCCGAGCACCGCGGCCACGGCCCGGGCCACGGAGTGGGCGGTCGGGCCGCCGAGGACCGCGTCGTCGCAGGTGGCGTCGTCAAGCACGCGCGAAGCTTGGGCCCCGGCGGCCCGCCAGCGCTCCAGGAACGCCGACGGCGGCGGCGTGAACGTCTCGAACCAGGCGGGCGCCACACCGGGCAGGACGACGGCGGCGTTGCGGGCGGCGTCGGGCCACGGGCCGGCACCCGGCGCGACGACGGTGACGGTCACGTCGGGGCGGCCGAGCAGCCGCTGCACGGGCCGGGAGAGCGTCGGCCGGCCGAGGACGACCACCTGCTCGATGCTCGCGGCGAGCTCCTCCGACCCGAGCAGCACCCGGTACGCCGCTATCGCGTTGGGCCCGCCGGTCGCCCCGGACGACGGCTCCGCGAACAGCGGCCAGCCCTGCACCTCCGCGAGCTGCCGGGCATCTGTGCCGGCGCCGTCACCCGCGACGACAACGGTGCGCGCCGGGTCACCGGGCAGCGCGGGCGACGCGACGTGCTGCAGCACGGCGGGCACGACGAGCGGCGGGTCGGGCTTGGGGTGGCCCTCCTGCGCGGTGTCCGCGGGGAGGCCGGGCAGCGGGGCCGACGGCGCCAGCGGATCCCGGAACGCCAGGTTGAGGTGCACCGGCCCCGGGTACCCCGACCGGAACCCGAGGGCCGCGCTGACCGCGCGCCCGGTGACGCTCCGCAGGTCCCGGAGGTCGGGCGCGGCCGCAAGCTCCGCCGCCGCCGGAATGTCCACCGCGAACCGCACCGCCGACCCGAAGATGCCCACCTGGTCGGTCGTCTGCGACGCGCCCGTGCCGCGCAGCTCGTGCGGCCGGTCCGCGGTGAGCAGGATCAGCGGCAGCCCGGTGTGGCTCGCCTCCAGCACGGCAGGGTGCAGGTTCGCGACGGCGGTCCCCGACGTCGTGACGACGGCGACCGGCGCCCCCTCCGCGCCCTTCGACAGGCCGAGCGCGAGGAATCCCGCCGCCCGCTCGTCGATCCGCACGTGCAGCGTGAGCCGGCCGGAGTCCGCCGCCTCCGCCACCGCGTACGCGAGGGGGGCGCTGCGCGAGCCGGGCGCGAGGACGACGTCCCGCACACCTCGGGTCACCAGGTCGGCGATCAGTGCGCGGGCGGCTGTCACGGCGGGCGGGATGTTCATGCGTCCTCCAGGATCCGGGTCAGTCGGTGGTACCGCGCGAGCCAGCGCTCCGTGGTCGGGCCGTCGGCCGCCGCTTCCGCGAGCGCCGCGGGCGAGGGTTCGGGACGACGGACCGGGAGCGCGCCGCCTGTGGGCAGCAGCGGATCAGCGACGACGTCGTGCACCAGGAGCTGGGACGTCGCGAGCCCGCAGGCGTAGGGCAGCTCGGGGAGCGCGGCTGCGAGGGCGACGCCGGCGGCGAGCCCCACGGAGCTCTCCAGCGCCGAGGAGACGACTACCGGTAGACCCACCTGCTCGGCGAGCTCCAGGCAGGCACGGACGCCGCCGAGCGGCTGGACCTTGAGGACCACGATGTCGGCAGCCTCCTCGCGGACCACCCGCATCGGGTCGGAGGCGCGGCGGATCGATTCGTCGGCGGCGACGGGCACATCCTGCTTGCGGCGCACCAGGGCCAGCTCGTCGACTCCGGCGCAGGGCTGCTCCACGTACTCGAGCCCACCGGCCGCGCGGTCGATCTCGGCCAGGTGCGCCAGGGCCTCGTCGGGCGTCCAGGCGGCGTTGGCGTCCACGCGGACGGCGCCGTCCGGCCCGAGGGCGTCGCGGACTGCCGCGACGCGCTCCACCTCGGCGGCCACGGACTCGAGCGTCCCGTCGGGACCTCGCTGGGCGACCTTGACCTTGGCGGTGCGGCACCCGCCGGACGCCAGGACTATCTCCCGCGCCCGTTCCGGCCCGACGGCGGGAACCGTGACGTTGACCGGCACGCTCTGCCGGACCGGTTCGGGCCAGCCGAGGAAGGCCGCCTCGTGGGCCGCGCGCAGCCAGGTGGACGACTCCTCGTCGTCGTAGTCCCAGAACGGCGACAGCTCGCCCCACCCGGCGTCGCCCCGCAGCAGGACGCCGTCGCGCACGTCGATCCCGCGGAAGCGGGTCCGCAGGGGCGTCGACCAGACGACGGGTTCACCGATCAGCAGCACAGGCTCAGGCTAGCGACCCGGGCGGCTGCTCGGGTCTCGTCCGGTGCGCAAATGACGTGTCGCACGAGCAGTAGTCATCGATACTCCACATGTGGCCCCTGTGAACGACGACAGCACTCGACGCGGCCCGACCCCCCGGCCCTCGCTGACCGGCCTGGTCGGGCGTGCCCTCGGCGGGGTGCCGCCGACGGCCCTGGTGCTGCTCGGCATCGTCAGCGTCCAGCTCGGCTCCGCGCTGGCCAAGCAGCTGTTCGCCGAGGTGGGCAGCTTCGGGACGGTCGCGCTGCGCCTGTTCTTCGCCGCGACGATCCTGGTGCTCCTGTGGCGGCCCTCGCCGCGCATGAGTCGTCGCGCGTGGACCGTGGTGGTCGGCTACGGCCTGACCCTCGGCCTGATGAACCTGTGCTTCTACCTGGCGCTGGACCGGCTCCCGCTGGGGATCGCGGTCACCGTCGAGTTCCTCGGGCCGCTGACGGTGGCGCTGGTTGGGTCGAGGCGCTGGATGGACGCGCTCTGGGCGGTGCTCGCGGCAGGCGGCGTCGTCCTGCTCATGGGTGGTGGCGGCGACGTGAACCTCGTGGGCCTGCTGTTCGCTCTCGGCGCGGCCGCGTGCTGGGGCCTGTACATCGTGGTCAGCGCGGCACTTGGCCGCCACACCACGGAAGGCAACGGCCTGGCTCTGGGCATGATCGTCGCGGCGCTGGTGGCAGTGCCCGTCGGCGTGGCCGACAGCGGAGCGGCGCTGGTCCAGCCGTGGGTCCTGGTCGCGGGGCTCGGTCTGGGGCTGTTGTCGTCGGTGGTCCCGTACTCGCTGGACCTGGAGGCGCTGCGCAAGATCCCGCCGCGCGTCTTCGGCATCCTGATGAGCCTCGAACCAGCCATGGCGGCACTCGTCGGCCTCGTCGTGCTCCAGGAGCTGCTGCACTGGTCGCAGTGGGTCGCCGTGCTGTGCGTGGTCGTCGCCTCCGTGGGCGCCACCCGCGGCGCGCGCCCCGCCGTCCGGCCGGAGGACCTCGCGCCGGCCCAGCCCCTGGACCGCCGGAACTGAGCCGACCTGGACCGCTACGTGGTCCCGTCGACAGGCGTGTCGTCGCGGTGCGCACCGTAGTAGTCCGACTGGCGGCGCATCAGCTCGCGCATCGGCACGTCCCGGTCCACCCCGTACACCGTGCCGGGAAAGTCGAGCTCCCGCTGGATCGCCCAGATCTCCTCGTGCCTGTCCGGCGGCAGGATCGTCGCCGGACTGCCCACGGCTACCCACCCGATCGGCACGACCTCTCCCGGGGCGACGGTGGTGTTGACCTGCACCACGCCGTTGATGCGGACCTCCGCGCCCGCGCCGATGAGGCTGCCAGGAAACAGGGCGGCGCCGGTCGCGATGAATGCCTCGTCCTCGACGGTGCTGCCGTTGACGTGAGCGTGCGGGCCGATCATCACGGCGTCCCCGATCCGGGCGGGGTAGCCGTGCCGCCCGCGCACGAGCGCGTTCTCCATCACCACGGTGTCCACACCGATGACGACGTCGCCGTCCTCCGCGGTGAGGACCGCACCATGCAGGATCCTGGCTCCGGCTGCGACGCGGACATCGCCGACGACGGTCGCCGACGGGGCGACGTACGCCAACGGATCGATGGTCGGTTCGAGACCGCGATGGCGGATCAGCATGTGGGGGTTCCTCTCCTCGCCGCCACCCTAGGGGCCGACACCCACACCGCCCGAACTAGGCTTGCCGCGTGAGCACGAGCACCGAACTCCCCAAGCAGGTCTCCGAGACGTTCGACCCCCAGCGCTGGCGCGAGGTCGCCGGCTTCGAGGGCCTGACCGACCTCACGTACCACCGCGGCGTCGACCGCAGCGGGCCCGAGCCGCGCGACCTGCCCGTGGTGCGCATCGCGTTCGACCGGCCGGAGGTCCGCAACGCGTTCCGCCCGCACACGGTGGACGAGCTGTACCGGGTCATGGACCACGCGCGTATGTCGTCCGACGTCGGCACGGTGCTGCTGACCGGCAACGGTCCCTCCCCCAAGGACGGCGGCTGGGCGTTCTGCAGCGGCGGTGACCAGCGCATCCGCGGCCGCGACGGCTACCGCTACGCGGAGGGCGAGAACGCCGACTCGATCGACCCGGCCAAGGCCGGCCGCCTGCACATCCTGGAGGTGCAGCGCCTGATGCGGACCATGCCCAAGGTGGTCGTCGCGGTGGTGGACGGCTGGGCCGCCGGGGGCGGGCACTCGCTGCACGTCGTCGCCGACCTCACGGTCGCCTGCCGCGAGCACGGCAAGTTCAAGCAGACCGACGCCGACGTCGGCTCGTTCGACGCCGGGTACGGCTCCGCGTACTTCGCCCGCCAGATCGGGCAGAAGCGCGCCCGGGAGGTCTTCTTCCTCGCCCGCGAGTACTCCGCCGACGACGCCGAGCGCTGGGGCTCCGTCAACGAGGTCGCCGCCCACGAGGACCTGGAAGGGCTGGCGCTCGAGTACGCGCGGATCATCGCGACCAAGTCGCCGCAGGCCATCCGGATGCTGAAGTTCGCGTTCAACGCCACCGACGACGGCATCGCCGGCCAGCAGGTGTTCGCCGGCGAGGCGACGCGGCTGGCGTACATGACCGACGAGGCGGTCGAGGGCAAGGAGGCGTTCCTGGAGCGCCGCGACCCGGACTGGTCCGGCTTCCCGTACTACTACTAGGACCGCGGGGTCAGCAGGCTACTTTTCGAGGGCGATGTAGTGCAGCTCGGGCTCGGTGCGGGTCTCGTAGAGCTTGGTGTAGGCGGCAGCGATCGCGCTGGCTTCGGCGTCGGGGTGACCAGATCCGATCCAGGCGCTGATGGCGACGTGAGCGACGTAGATGCCGTGCTGGCTCAGCTCGTTGTGCAGGTTCAGGGTCCAGTTGCGCAGGCCCGCGGCCGCGATGTTGATGTCGGCCAGGAAGGGCACGGGGTCGATGGCGCCGGCCCCGTTGGTCACCAGGATCGTGCCGCTCCCGGCTTCGATCATGTCCGGGATGACCTGCTTGATCGCGTGGATCCCGCCGTGGAGGTAGAAGTCGAGCTGAGGTCCGAGCGTGGAGGGGTCGACGTCCAGGACGCTGGTCGCGCCGAGGGCGCGGTCGGCGGGCGAGAACTCCAGGACGTCGACTCGTCCGAAGCGTTCCTTGATCTGAGCGAAGGCTCGGGTGATCGTGTCGCGCTGAGCGATGTCGGCGGGGAAGCCGGCGGCTTCGATGCCTTCCTCCTGCAGCTGGGCGGCCAGCAGGTCGAGCTTGGTGGCGTTGCGGGCGATCAGTGCGACGGTGAAGCCCTTGGTGCCGAAGGCGCGGGCGATCTCGATGCCCAGGCCGGGTCCGGCTCCGATGATGGCGATAACAGGCACGGTGGTTCTCCTCATCTCCACCTTCACGGTGGACTCCACTACTCACTGTTGGTGCGTAGCACCATCGTGCGTCGGGAGATGAGGGCGTACAAAAGGCACACGCGTGTGCGCAACCGGCCCGGGCTCAGCGCGGCGACCAGCTCCCCGACCCGGCCGGGACCAGCTCGATCCAGGTGTTGCCCGGGTCGAGCTTCACCTCGCCCCCGTTCCCCGTCTTGAGCACGATCGGCGAGTTGTGGTCCTTCTTGGACCAGCGCACCGGGACACCGTGCCCCATGGAGTAGAGCGTGCCGCTGCCGCTCTGGCCCGCGAGCCGGGTCTCCGGCACGGGGGAACCGGCGGGGTCCACCCACTTGGTGTTGAACACCTGGGTGGACAGCACGAGCACGTTCCGGGCGGAGTGCCGCCGGCCGTCGGAGTCGACCGACGGCGTCGAGCCCTCGCTGCGCAGGTACCGCTTGTTCTCCCGGTCCCACGTCCAGACGGTGCGCTGCAGGGCCGACAGGCGGATGTCCACCTCCTGTGCCGGCTTGCCGCTCCGCGGCGCCGTGCCCTGTCCCACCTCGCGGGCGTACTCGAACTGCGCGGGCGGCGGGCTCGTCCGCTCGTCGTCGGCCTGCGCGACGAACGTCGGCATGCTCCCGATCACGTTGTGCGGCGCGGCCCGTCCGGGGTCGCGGGAGAAGCCGGGGTCGCCCTTGTCCATGATGAGCGTCTGGGTGCCGTAGCGCTCCGTCGCGGCGATGAACGGGCCCTGCCCGCCGGAGAACACGAGGATGCCGTCCAGCGGCGCCACGATCGCGGGGTCCATCGGTCGCACGGAGCGCACGGGCTCCACGACGTCCGGGATGTTCGAGTGGTAGGTCGCCACGAACCGCGTGATGCCGCCCTCGACGACCTCCTCCCACACGATGTCGGCCTCCACGAGGCCGGTCTGCGGCCGCGCCTCCGCCGCGTTCTCGATCTTCACCGAGACCGCGGGGCGGTTCGCCACCTTGTCCGTCCGCACCCCGGTGAGCGGCCACACGGGGGGCACGTCCGGCCTGGGCGGCCCGTTCCGGTCGCCCCGCACGGGGCCGTCGACCGTGGTGGTGGGCGTGGGCACGGGTTCGTCGGGCGTCCCGAGCCCGCACCCGGCCAGTCCCAGCGCGATCACCAGTGCCGTGCCGGTGGCACGGACGGCCGTCGTCCAGCGGATCGTCATCGGTTCTCCTCCGCGAGCGTCCGCACCCGGGCTCTCCCGAGGCGTTCTGCGTGGCGCACACCCTACATAAACCGTAGTCCGGTATCCCTCAGGCACGCTTACTCTCATGAGGTGGCCTCGACCAGCACCTCGACCGACGTCGTCCGCGCCGTACGGGACGCGCTCGACGGCGGCCCGGCCTACGCGCCGCAGCCCCGCCTGTCCGACGCCGCTCCCCCGCCCGGCGCCGCGCTCGTGCTGCGGACCTCCGGTTCCACGGGAAACCCGCGCGAGGTCGCGCTGAGCGCGGCGGCCCTGCGCACCTCCGCCGAGGCCACCCACGAACGGCTCGGCGGCCCCGGCCGCTGGCTGCTGGTGCTGCCGCCCACCCATGTCGCCGGGGTCCAGGTCATCAACCGGGCGGTCGTGGCCGGCACGGAGGTACGCGTCGGCGCGCCGGACCGGTTCACGGCGGAGGGGTTCGCGGCCCTCGCCGCCGACTTCCTCCGGCCCCCTTCGTCGTCGGCCCGGGACGGGCTAGGACTCGGCGACCGGACGTACGTCTCGCTGGTCCCCACCCAGCTGCACCGCCTGGTCGCCGCGGCGGACGACGGCGACCCCGCCGGGCTGGACGCCCTCGCCCGGTTCGACGCGGTGCTCGTCGGCGGCGCGGCGACGCCCGCCTCGCTGCTGGCCCGGGCAAGGGCGGCGGGCGTCCGCGCCGTCACGACGTATGGCATGTCCGAGACGAGCGGCGGCTGCGCGTACGACGGCGTCCCGCTCGCCGGCGTGCGCGTGCGGGCCGCCGGCACCGGCATCATCGAGCTGTCCGGCCCCGTGCTCGCCGAGGGCTACGTCGGCGACCCCGAGGCCACGGCCGCCGCGTTCCGCACCGACCCCGACGGCACCCGCTGGTTCCGCACCTCCGACCTGGGCCGCCTGGACGACGGGCGGCTCACCGTCCTCGGCCGGGCAGACGACGTCATCCTCACCGGCGGGGTCAACGTCGCCCCGGCGGCCGTCGAGGACGCGATAGCCGAGCACCTCGCGGGGCTCGGCACGCCTGGCGAGGCCTGCGTCGTCGGCGTGCCCGACGCCGAGTGGGGCCAGGCCGTCGTCGCGGTGATCACTGGCCAGTCGCCGGCCGCCCGCGCGGCCCGCGGCAGCACCGCCGCCCGGGCAGCGCGCGGCAGCACCGGCCTGGCCGACGGCGGGGCCGAGCTGCTCGCCGGGCTGCGCACCGCCGTCGGGCAGCGGCTCGGGGCGCCGGCCGCGCCGCGCCGCGTGTACGTCACCACCGCCCTGCCGACCCGCGGCCCGGGCAAGGTGGACCGCCGGGCGGTGCGGGACGCCGTCGTGCGGGCCGCGCGGGAACCCGTGCGACCATGACTTCGTTCCTCCGCCAGGACCGCGCACCGGCCCGGACCCGGTGTCTCGACGAACCGGACCCACCCCACGAAAGAAGGACACACTGATGGCGACTGCCGCCGAGTGGATCTCCGGGGCGCGGCCCCGCACGCTGCCGGCGGCGGCGGCACCGGTCATGGTCGGGACGGGCGCGGCAGGCCAGGTCGACGCCTCCGCGTGGCTGCCCGCGCTGCTCGCGCTGGGGGTGGCCCTCGCGCTGCAGGTCGGCGTCAACTTCGCCAACGACTACTCGGACGGCGTGCGCGGGACCGACCTGGACCGGGTCGGCCCGATGCGGCTCACGGCCTCGGGCGCCGCGGCCCCCGGTGCGGTGAAGGGCGCGGCGTTCGCCGCGTTCGGCGTCGCCGGCGTGCTGGGCCTTGCGCTGTGCGCGGTGTCGGGCCACTGGTGGCTGCTCGCGGTCGGCGCGGTGTGCGTGGCCGCCGCCTGGTACTACACGGGCGGCAAGCAGCCGTACGGGTACCGGGGCCTCGGCGAGATCGCCGTGTTCGTGTTCTTCGGCCTGGTCGCGGTGCTCGGCACCACGTACACCCAGGCCGACCGCATCACGTGGCCCGCGGTGCTCGGCGCCGTCGGCGTTGGCCTCATCGCGTGCGCGCTACTCATGGTGAACAACCTGCGCGACATCCCCACCGACGTCCTGGCCGGCAAGCGCACCCTGGCGGTGCGGCTCGGCGACTACCGGGCCCGCCGGGCGTACGTCGCCATGGTGTGGGTCCCGGTGCTGCTCGGCGCGGTGTGCGCGTTCTGGGCGCCGTGGTCGCTCGTCGTGCTGCTGCTGTTCGGCCCGGCGACGCTGCTGACCATCCCCGTCCTCGCCGGCGCGCGTGGCAAGCTGCTGATCCCGGTCCTGGCCGGCACGGGCCTGTACGAGCTGGGCTACGGCGTCCTGCTCTGGTTCGGCTTGTCGCTGTAGGGCGTGGTACCGCGGAGCTTCTCGTCGACCTGCGCGTCCTCGTGGGCCGCGTCGGCACCGGCCTTCGGGAGGGCTGCCCGCTCGGCGGCGCGGTGCTCGGCCCGTCCGGCCATCCACCGCGCTGCGGCGTCCCGCGGCCTGCCCAGCGTCAGGTACGACACGGCGAGCGCCACCACCACAGCGACGATCGGGAGCAGCCAGCCCCGCAGGCCGGCCACGTAGAGCAGACCAAAGGCCGCGCCGAACAGCGCGAGGCGGAGCAGGGTGTAGATCACGAGGGGCACGTCTCAATGGTAGGCCGGGCCTGGGTCACACCCGGCCACGAATTCACCCGTTCCGACCGGCGCCCCGGGTATCTCCCCCAGCTAGGCTCCAGCGCATGCCCAAGCTCGTCTTCTTCCTCCTGTACCTCGCGCTCGTCGTCTACGCGCTGGTCGACGTGATCCAGGCAGACGAAGAGGACCTCGGCGGCATCCAGAAGGGCTTCTGGGTCATCGCCATCGTGTTCCTCCCGCTGGCGGGTTCCATCGCGTGGATAGTGGTGAGCAACGGTGCCCGACGCCGCCGGGCGAGCTCAGGTCAGCAGGTCACCGGGTTTCCGGCCGGCCAGCCGGCGCCCGCCCGGTACGAGCGGCGGGTCCGCTCCTGGGAGCAGGACGCCCAGCCCGTCGCGCCCGAGGACGACCCCGAGTTCCTCTGGCTGATGGAACAGGCCAAGCGCAAGCGCGAGCGCGAGGCCCGCGGACGGCAGGACGCCAAGGACGACGACAAGAGCATCGAGGACCGCGAGCCCACTGACGAGATTTGAGCCGGATGTGACTGCCGGCGATGCGCCGCGTCGGGCGAGAAGGGGGCGAAGGTCACGTCACGCTCTGACGTACACCCGCCAACCCGCCGTACGCTGGGAACATGTTTCCCCGTGTGATCGTCCCGCTGTTCGTCGTAGGGCTCATGGTGTACGCCCTGGCCGACGTCTGGGGTGCGGAAGAGGACGAACGCGGCGGCCTGCCCCGGTGGCTCTGGGTGCTCCTCATCGTGCTCCTGCCCCTGCTCGGCCCGATCTCGTGGATAGTGGTGCGCACCACCAGCCGCCGGTCCGGTGCAGACCCTGCATCGGGCCCGAGCTCAGGCGGCAGCCGCCCGACGCCGCCTCCGCGCCCCCCGCGGCCGAGCCCTCGTCGTCCCTCCGGTCCAGCCGCCCCCGACGACGACCCCGAGTTCCTGTGGCTGCTGGAGCAGGCGAAGCGCAAGCGCGAGCGGGAGGACCGCCGCAGCCAGGACGCCACGGGCGACGACGCCGAGAACAACTAAAGCGTGTCTCAGAAGTCGCGAGGCTTGTGAGACACCGCCCTTCTCGGGCGTCCAGGCTTCGGGCCGCGGGTGCGGCCTGAGGATTGGTTCCCACGTCATCCAGTCCCTCCCCACCACGACCACGAGGGCCGGGGTGGGCGGGGGTGTCCTGTCAGTGGGCGTTGTTGACGGAGCCGGCTGCTTGACGGTCCCCGACCCGGGCAACCCCACGCCCACCACCGTCGGTGACGGTAGAGGTGTGGTTCTCGGCCCAGGCGGCGAGATTGACGGCGGCATTCAGATCCCGATCCATCACAAGCCCGCACTCACGGCACTCGAACGTGCGGTCCTTGAGCGTCAGGTCCTTGCGGAGCGTGCCGCAGGCGGAGCAGGTCTTGGACGACGGAAACCACCGATCCGCCAGCACGACTTGCCCGCCGCGCCAGGCCTGTTTGTACGTGACCTGCCGGGCGAGTTCTCCCCACGCCGCATCCGAGATGGCGCGGGAGAGCTTGCGGTTGGATCGCATGCCGGTGATGTTCAGGTCTTCCAGGACCAGCCGGGCGTGGTTCTTGACCAGCTGGTTGGACACCTGATGCAGCACATGGCGACGACGGTTACGGATCCGGGCGTGCTGCCGTCCCAGGCGGGCGACAACCTTCTGACGGTTCTTCGATCCCTTCTTCTTCCGGGACACCGCCAGGGACAGGCGGCGTAGCCGGGGCAGGCCACGCCGCAGGGCGCGCTGGTTGGTGACCCGCAGGACCTCGACGCCGTCGGACGAGCCGGCGACGACCAGGGCGTGCAGGCCACGGTCCACCCCCACCCAACCCTTCTCACCGTGCCCGTAGGGCTGGGCGTCACCCTTACCCACCTCGACCTCGACAGGTTGGGATGCGTGCCGTGCTGCGGGATGCAGGTCGGCGGCCTCGACCGTGATGGAGATCCACCACCGGCTCGCGCCCCTGGACACCGTCACATGCAGGATCCGGGCACGACCCGTGGCGATCATCCGACGCAGCCGCCGGGTGCATTCCCGGACCCGCAGCACGCCGATCTTCGGCAGGCGCACCGACCGGACGCGCTCCCCGTCCCCTAGACGGATCCTGGCACGCCCGCTGCTGGTCTTGTTCCGGATCCGGAACGACCCGCCGGTCGGACTCTTTTTCTTGAACCGCGGGAACCCGACCCTGGGTCCTTTCCGAACACCGGTGTGGGAGTCGGCGGCCGCCTTCAGTCCGCGGCCGAGGTCGACGGCGGCTTCCTCGAACACCTGCGCCAGCACCTTGTCCTGCCAGACCAGACCCGTCACCTCCACCCGCGCCGTGCCGTTCGCAGCGACGAGGAAACGGCGCCCGGCGGCCTCGGACCGCTTCCAGGCGTTGAACGCGTTGATCAGGTCGAACCCCGTCCACGGCACCCGAACAGCATGAGCGCCACGGCCCACGGTGCGGTCGCCGTCCGGCATCACGTCCACTGAGACCTCGGGTGTCGAATCCTGGCGCCGCCCACGGTGGGCGGCGGCGCGGGCGTCCTTGTGCAGGCGCAGGGCCTGGTTGAACGCGAACCTCGCCGCACCCACGTGCCGGGACAGCACACGTTCCTGCTCGACCGACGGGTCGAGACAGAACCGGAACGACGTGTGCCTGGGCATGCCGACCATCCTGCCGCCCACCACTGACACACACCCTCGACTGGTGCTTTATCCACTGATCAGTGCGGACATCAGTTCCACATTCGGGAGGTCTCTCCAGCGCCGATCTACTTGTCGGCCGTTCCGAAACACGCCATAGCCCGGTCCAGCCGCCCGAGCCCCATGCCGGCGCCCCGCGCGCAAAGTGCGCTTCTGCTCAGCGATCTGGCCCAAAACCCTCAGCGGTTTTGGGCCAGATCACTGAGCAGAAGCGCACTTTCGGATTTCGCCGCGACCCGGGGCCTCGGTTACAGGCCCGAGTACGAGTGCTTCCCGTTGAAGATCAGGTTCACGCCGGTGAAGTTGAACAGCACGCAGGCGTAACCGGCGACGACGAACCACGCCGCGCGGGTCCCGGACCAGCCGCGCGTCGTGCGCGCGTGCAGGTAGGCCGCGTAGACCACCCAGACGATGAAGCTCCAGACCTCCTTGGGGTCCCAGCCCCAGTAGCGGCCCCAGGCGTCCTCGGCCCAGATGGCGCCGCCGATGACCGTGAAGGTCCACAGCACGAACCCCACGGAGTTCAGCCGGAAGGAGAGCGACTCGAGGGCCGTCGGCGCCGGCGTGTGGTCGAGCCAGCCAAAGTGCCGGCTGCCCAGCAGCGCCGAGCCGTTGTCCCGGGCGTCCCGCAGGAGCTGCAGCACCGACGTCACGAACGCGACGGTGAAGATGCCGGTCGCGCAGATGGCGACGCCCACGTGGATCACGAGCCAGTACTTCTGCAGCGCGGGCTGCACGCCCATCGCCGCGATGAAGAACTTCTCCTGCGCCAGCACGAGGAACAGCACGCCGAGCCCGGTCACGAAGGCGCCGAGGAACCGCACGTCACGCCGGGTGTTGACCCCGACGAACACCGCGACGGCCACGAACGTGCCGACCAGCGTGAACTCGTACATGTTGGCCCACGGGGTGCGCCCGGCGGCGATACCGCGCAGCACTATCGCGATGAGCAGCAGCGCGGCGGCCAGCCAGCTCACGGACATCCCGATCCCGGCGAGCTTGCGGTTCACCGCCTCGGCAGCGGTCGACCCGACGGCGGTCACCCCGGCGGGCGGGCCGGCGTCCGGGCCGTACGGCGAGACCGGCGCGTCGACCGGCGCCCCGGCGCCGACCGCCACCTTCTCCCGGTCCCGCGCGGCGTCACGCGCGTCGACCTTCGCGCCCGACAGGCGCGACAGGTCCACCGCGAACGCGACCAGCGCGACCGCGAGCGCAGTCGCGGCGCCCCAGACGAGCAGCACACTCAGGTTTGCCAGCTCCATGTTCAGTCCTTTTCCGATCTGGTCTCGACAGCCTGCCCGGCCACGTCCATCTGCCCGGGCACCACCGCCAGCGCACGGTCCACCTCGGCCTGCAGGCCGGCGTCGTCCCCGCGGGCGAGCCCTGCGACCTCGACCACGGTAGCCCCATCCGGCCCGGTGTACGCACGCGCCCAGACGCGGCGCCGCGGCGTGAAGAGCGAGACGGTGAGCCCGCCGAGCGCGAGCAGCGCGAACACGAGCACGAAGGCGAGCGACGGGTCGTGCCGCAGGTCGAGCGCCACGTAGCGCGGCAGCTCGTCGCCGAGAGTGAGGGTGCCGAGCCCGTCCGGGAGCTTCACCGTCTCGCCGGGCCGCGCCAGCACCTTGATCCGGTCGCCGTTCTCGTCGAGAGCGGGGGTCAGCGACGCCGTGTCGAGCTCGTACACGTTCTGCGGGGCGCCGTCGTCGAGCCCCAGGTCGCCCGTGTACACCTCGAGCACGAGCAGCGGGTCGACGGGCTGCGGGAACGCCGAGCGGGCGGACCCGTCGGGATCGACCTCCGCCGTCGGCAGGAAGTAGCCCACGAGGCCGATCTGGTCGAGGCCCGGGGACACGTCGGGCACCTTCACGACGCCGCGGGACGTGTACATGGTGTCCTGCGGGATGAACGTGACGCGTCCGGAGAAGGCGACCTCGCCGTCGGCGTCGTGCACCGTGATCTCCGGCGCGAAGCCGTTGCCCTGCAGGTAGACCTTGGCGCCGTCGACGACGATCGGGTGGTTCACCTTGATCTGCTCGGGCCGCTGCTCGCCGGAGGGCTCGGTGACCGTGACGTGCGCCGTGAAGTCGCGCGCCTGCGCGAAGGCCACGGTGTCGCTCGCGAACTCCGACACGAACCGGTCGAGCGTCATGGAGAACGGCACCAGGGACTCGGGCCGGAACCAGGCGCCCTTCTCGAAGGTGTCGTAGTCGACCACGGCGTTCGCGAACCCGCGGCCCTCGGTGACGATCGCCTGGCCGCGGTAGTGCAGCATCTGGCCGGTCGCCACGGACACCAGCAGCCCCACGAGGGCCAGGTGGAACACCAGGTTCCCGGTCTCGCGCAGGTAGCCGCGCTCGGCACTCACGGTGGCCGACGCCGGCCGCGCGCCCCGGGCGGGCTCCTCGCCCCGGTCCACGCGGAAGGTGGGCAGCCAGGAGATCCTGCCGCGCAGGCGGGCGGCGACGGCGTCGGCCACCTGCGCGGGCGAGGCGTCGGTGGTCGCGGAGGCCTTGGCCGGGAACCGGTTGAACCGGGACGGCACGCGGGGCGGGCGGCCGCGCAGCGCGCGGTAGTGCGCCGCCGACCGCGGAAGGATGCAGCCCACCAGCGACACGAACAGCAGGAGGTAGATCGCGGAGAACCAGACCGACGAGTAGACGTCGAAGAACCCGGCCTTGTCGAGCCACTCCCCCGCCGTCGGGTGGTCGGCGAGGTACTCGAGCACGCCCGCCGCGTTCTGGTTGCGCTGCGGCAGGACCGACCCGGGCACCGCGGCGACGGCGAGCAGCATGAGCAGCATGAGCGCCACGCGCATCGAGGTGAGCTGACGCCACATCCAGCGCAGGGTGCCCACCAGGCCGAGCGCGGGGGCACTGGGAGGCTGGTTCGGCTTCTGCTGCTCCTCGCCGGACGACGGCGCGCCCGACGACGGCGCGCCCTGCGCCGGCTCACCCTGCGTAAACTCGTCCGCGATGCCCTCGGGGACGTAGGTACCTTCGCTGCTCGTGCGGCTGGCCATCAGATCACCGTCTCGAATCCGCCGATCCACAGCTGCATGGCGCCGGTGATCTGCGTCCACAGCCCCGTGACCAGCAGCAGCCCGACCAGCACCAGCAGCCCCCCGCCGATCCGGAGCGCCGCGAGGCGGTGCTTGCGCAGGAAGTCCAGCATGCGCTCGGAGCTCTGCAGCCCGAGGGCAACGAGCAGGAACGGCACGCCCAGCCCGATGCAGTACGCGACGCCGAGCAGCGCGCCGCGCCCCGCGGACGCCTCGTCGATCGCGAGCGCCTGCACCGCGCCGAGGGTCGGGCCGATGCAGGGCGTCCAGCCGAGCCCGAACACGATGCCCAGCAGGGGCGCGCCCCACAGTCCGGTGCGCGGGGTCACGTGGAACCGGGCCTCGCGCTGCAGGAACGGGATGGCGCCGAGGAAGCCGAGGCCGAGCAGGATCACCACCGCGCCGAGCACGCGGGTGATGATGTCCTCCCACTGCACCAGGTACGTCCCGAGGCTGCCGAACGCGGCGCCGAACGAGACGAACACGGCGGTGAAGCCGAGCACGAACAGCGCCACGCCGCCGACGACGCGGCCACGGGCGGGCTTGACGCGCGTGCCCACGGGGCCGGGCGTCGTGCCCATCGAGCTCGCCGCCATGCTGCTCACGTAGCCGATGTACCCGGGCACGAGCGGCAGCACGCACGGCGAGGCGAACGACACGAGGCCCGCCAGCACCGCGACGGGCACGGCCAGCAGCAGGGACCCGCTCCACGCCGTGCTCGCGAACCCGTCGCCGACGGCGGTCGCGACGGTGCCGGCAAGGCTGCCGGTGAGGCTGCCGGTGAGGCTGCCGGGAAGCATCAGGCCGCCTCCGCCAGGACGTCGTCGATCAGGGCCTCGAGCGTGGAGCCCTCCACCTGGCCGATGACGCGCGCGGCCACGTAGCCCTCCTGGTCCAGCACCACGGTGGACGGCACGGCCTGCAGCGGCACGACGCCGGACAGGCCCGCGATCACGGCACCGCTGCGGTCCTCGATGCTCGGGTACGGCACCTCGAAGGTGCGCTGGAACGCCTGGGCGGCGCCGGCGTCGTCCTCGGTGTTGATGCCGAGGAACCGCACGCCGTCCTTCGAGGAGGCGAGGTTCACGAGGTCGGGCGCCTCGGCGCGGCAGGGCGCGCACGAGGCGTACCACGTGTTCACGACCACGACGTCGCCCGCCCAGTCGGCGCTGTCGACGTCCTTGCCCTCGAAGTCGGCGCCCACGACGGCCACGGGGCCCTTGCGCTCCCCGACGTCGTACGTCTGCACGGACCCGTCGCCGGAGACGTACCCCTGCCCGACGACGTCGCCGGCGCCGGACTCCTGCGGCGCGCACGCCGCGAGAGAGACGACCAGGCCCAGCACGATGCCGACCACCACGACCCACTGCACGACCTTGACGGTCTTTCCTCGCATCACGCGCCGGCGACCTTGCTCGCGCCGTCGTAGAGCTCCGCGGCGGGCTCCGTGTAGTGGAGGCCTACGAACCGCTCGTCCTCGAAGTGCAGGGACGTCAGGGAGGCCAGGTTGCACTGGCGGTTGCGCGGGTCGTGCCAGAGCGTGCCGCCCTCGAACGACCTGCGGGTGAGCCACACCGGGAGCTGGTGGCTGACGAGCACGATCTCGTGGCCCTCGGCGGCCTTGCGCGCGTCCTCGACGGCGCCGCGCATGCGCTCGACCTGCTGCGTGTACGGCTCGCCCCACGACGGGCGGAACGGGTTCCACATGAGCGGCCAGTTGCGCGGGTTCTTGAGCGCGCCGCCGCCGTTGCCGACCTGCAGGCCCTCGAACCGGTTGCCGGCCTCGATGATGCGGTCGTCCGTGGCGAGCTCCAGGCCGAAGCCCTGGGCCACGGGGGCCGCCGTCTCCTGCGCGCGCTGCAGCGGGGAGGCCACCACCCGGGTCACGTCGTGACCGGTGCTGGTGAGGTGGTCGGCGACGATCTTCGCCATCGCCTGGCCACGGTCGGAGAGGCGGTAGCCGGGCAGCCGCCCGTACAGGACGCCGTCGGGGTTGTACACCTCGCCGTGACGCAGCAGGTGAACCGTCGTGGAAACCATGGCGCCCAGTCTCGCACCCGACCCTGGGTGCCTGTGACCTCAGGGAAGTGTGCATTACGTCATCTCGCGCCGATCCGCGGCCCTCGACCTGCCGTCACCAGGGAAGTTTTCACCATGAAACTGCCCGAATGACCCACAACCCTCAGTCGCAGAGGGCCGTCAGGCCCTCCTCTGTGCCGCCCGACTCCTTCGACGACGCCGCGACCTTGGCCATGATCCGGCCCAGCATCGCGAACTCCTCCGGCTCCAGCGCCTCCACCATGATCCGGCGCACTGCCGCGACGTGACCGGGTGCCGCGACCTCCAGGGCCGTGCGGCCTGCGTCGGTCATGGTGCAGTTCACACCGCGCCGGTCGCCCTCGGCCGCGCGGCGCTCGACGAGCCCGCGCGCCTCCATGCGCGCCACCGTGTGGGTGAGCCGGCTGCGGGACAGCACCAGGCCGTCGGCGAGCGTCGACATCCGCATGGTCAGGTCGGGCGCCTCCGAGAGCTGGACCAGCAGGCTGTACTCCCCGAGGGAGAGGTCGAGGGTCCGGTCGTGGACCGCGCTGAGCGCCTCCACGAAGCGCGCTGTGCCCTCGAGGTAGTGCCGCCAGGAGCCCTGCTGCTCCTCGGTCAGCCAGAGGTCCTGTTCCTCGATCGTCTGTGCTGTCATGTCGCCCCTGCCTTCATACTCGCCGCGCCCTAGGAATACATTAGGCGACCCGTTATGTTGGACCCCATCGTGAGTAGTTGATCCCTCAACTATCCACCCAAATCGCCACATCACCAAGGAGTCCTCCCTCATGGCCACCCCGCTCCCCGCCGGCCTCACCACCGGCACGTACGACATCGACCCCTCGCACACCGCCGCTTCGTTCTCGGTCCGCCACGCGGGCATCGCGAAGGTGCGCGGCAGCATCGCCGTCACCTCGGGCACCATCACGGTCGGCGAGGACCTCGAGTCGTCGAGCGTCACCGCCGTCCTGGACGCGGCCTCCGTCAGCACGGGCGACGCCGGCCGTGACGGCCACCTGAAGAGCGCCGACTTCTGGCACGCCGACGAGAAGCCGACCTGGTCCTTCGCGTCCACCGACATCCGGACCGATGGCGACGACTACGTCATCTCGGGCGACCTGACGATCAACGGCATCACCAAGGGCGTCGAGCTGGAGACCGAGTTCACCGGCACCGCCAAGGACCCGTTCGGCAACGACCGTGCCGGCTTCGAGGCCAACGTCGAGGTCAACCGCAGGGACTTCGGCCTGACCTGGAACGCCACGCTGGAGACCGGCGGCTTCCTGGTGGGCGACAAGGTCAAGATCACCCTGGACATCAGCGCCATCGCCAAGGCCTGATTTCCCAACAAGCTAACCCCCCTGCAGCCGCTGACGCGGCGAGGACCGAGCGAAGCAGCAGAGCGCCTGGATACCTGTGCGCCGCCGTAAAACCGTAGCGGAGGGCCCCCTGGGGCCCGTGAGCGAGGCGGCGCACAGGTATCCAGGCGCTCTGCTGCGCCCCACGACGAACGACCGCTCACGGATGCACGATCAACCAGGTGGCGACCGCCGGGCGGACCCCCGCGTTCCGGATCCGGTGCGGCACCGAGCACGGGTAGCTGATCGAGTCGCCCGCCGCCAGCACCACCACGTCGTCGGCCAGCTCGACGGTGAGCTCCCCCGAGACGACGTTGCCGATCTCGTGCCCCTCGTGCTTGAACAGGCCGACGTCGCCCAGCGTCGCCGTGGCACCCGGCGGGTAGACCGACTCGAAGAAGTCGAGGCCGCTGGTGGGGTTCGGCGAGAGCCGGCGGAACGTGACCCCGCCGTCGAGCGTCACCGGCGACGCCTCCCAGCCGCGCGCGACCGCGATCCCCGCGTGCTCCAGCCCCGCCGCTCCGCCGCGCGGCCCGGCCACGGCGTCCGCGGGCTCGAACACGTCGGACAGCGACACCCCGAGCGCGTCGGTGATGGCCAGCAGGCGCACCACCGACGGGCGCATCACGTCCCGCTCGATCTGCGAGACCGCGCTGGCCGAGATGCCGAGCTTCCCGGCGAGGCTGCGCGCGGAGACACCCCGGGCTTCACGGAGCGCGCGGAGCCGGGCGCCGAGCGGCGGTTCGGATGACACCGCCGCATCGTACGAGCGCGCGGGGCCGCCGCGCTCCCGCCCGGCCCGACACGCCGGGCGACACGCCCTGATTCACCTGCGCGACACGCGCCGAAACACGTGTGAAGTCATTACTGAACATGAGCCTTACGACCTCGTTACCCCGCAGAAACCGGGAGTCGCGAGTTAACCCATAACTTCATGGTGACCCACGGACCGCCCCCCGGAAGGCACTGCCCATGACCGAGAACACGGAGGTGACGGCCTCCCCGGCGGCCGCACCCCAGAACCCGCCCGACACGCTCCCCGACGCCGGGCCCCACGCCGCGCCCGACCTGGTGGAGGCCGCCGGGCACCCGGTGGGGTCCGGCACCATCAAGGCCTCCTACGACCCCCGGCTCGCCAACGAGGACCTCGCCCCGCTGCGGGAGCAGAAGTGGTCGTCGTACAACATCTTCGCCTTCTGGATGTCCGACGTGCACAGCGTCGGCGGCTACGTCACCGCCGGCAGCCTCTTCGCGCTCGGCATCGCGAGCTGGCAGGTGCTCCTGGCCCTGCTGGTCGGCATCGTCATCGTGCAGGTGTTCACCAACCTGGTCGCGAAGCCCAGCCAGAGCACCGGCGTGCCGTACCCCGTGATCAACCGCGCCGTCTTCGGCGTCAAGGGCGCGAACATCCCGGCGATCATCCGCGGCCTCATCGCCGTCGCCTGGTACGGCGTGCAGACCTTCCTCGCCGGCGAGGCGCTGAACATCGTGTTCCTCAAGTTCATCCCCGCCAGCGCTGCGCTCGTCGAGCCGACCTTCCTCGGGCTGAGCGCCCTGGGCTGGATCTCGTACGCCGTGCTCTGGTTCGCGCAGGCCGCGCTGTTCTGGAACGGCATGGAGACCATCCGCAAGTTCATCGACTGGGCCGGCCCCGCCGTCTACGTCGTGATGATCGCGCTGGCGATCTACCTCGTCTCGCAGGCCGGCTGGTCCAACATCAGCCTGGACCTCTCCGCGGGCGAGCCGCTGACCGGGTGGGCCTCGGTGGGCGTGTTCTGCACGGCGGTCGCCATCGTCGTGTCCTACTTCTCCGGCCCCATGCTCAACTTCGGCGACTTCGCCCGGTACGGGCGCTCGTTCAAGGCGGTCAAGCGCGGCAACCTGCTGGGCCTGCCGGTCAACTTCCTGTTCTTCTCGCTCCTGACGGTGATCACGGCGTCGGCCACGGTGCCCGTGTTCGGCGAGCTCATCACCGACCCGATTCACACCGTCGAGCGCATCGACACCCCGTTCGCGATCCTGCTGGGCGGCCTCACGTTCGTCACGGCGACGGTCGGCATCAACATCGTCGCGAACTTCATCTCGCCCGCGTTCGACTTCTCCAACGTGGCCCCGCAGAAGATCAGCTGGCGGATGGGCGGCATGATCGCCGCCGTCGGCTCGGTGCTGCTGCTGCCCTGGAACTGGTACAACAACGCCGACGCGATCCACTACACGCTCGGCGTGCTGGGCGCCCTGATCGGCCCGCTGTTCGGCATCCTCATCGCCGGCTACTACGTCGCGGCCAGGCAGCGGATTCTCGTCGACGACATGTTCACCATGTCGCCCGAGGGCGCCTACTGGTACACGAACGGCTACAACCGCAACGGCGTGCTCGCGATCTTCCTGGCCGGCGTGCCCACCGTGCTCCTGGGCGTGCTGCCCAAGCTGATCGCCGACCTCGGGTACTTCGACATCTCCTGGATCGGCAACTACACCTGGTTCATCGGGTGCGGGCTCGGCTTCGTCGCCTTCCTGTGGCTGGAGCGGCTCAGCCCGCAGATCCCATCCTTCGACGGCGTCACCGAGGGCGTGGTCGACGGCAACACGGACACCGCGGCCTGAGCGTGCGGATCCACCTCATCAATCCCAACACCTCCCGGGCGATGACCGACAAGATCGCGGTCACCGCCCGGGAGGTCGCCGGGCCCGACGTCGAGGTCGTCGCCACCTGCCCCGCGCCCGGCGCGGGCCCGGCCGCCGTCGAGAGCCACACCGACGAGGCATGGGCAGCGCTCGTCGTGGCCCAGGAGGTCGCCTCCGCCGAGGCGGCGGCCTCGCCGGGCGCTGGGCTGACGCCCGACGCCTACGTCGTCGCCTGCTTCGGCGACCCCGGCCTGGACGCGGCCCGGGAGCTGACCGCCGGCCCGGTCGTCGGGATCGCCGAGGCCGCGATGCACGTCGCGACCCTGTCGGGCCGCACGTTCGCCGTCGTCACGACGCTGTCGCGCACGCTCGGCCGCGCGCACGACCTGGTCCGGCGCTACGGCTTCGAGGACGCGTGCGTCGCCCTGTACGCGGCGGACGTGCCGGTCCTCGAGCTGGAGGACGCCGGCTCGGCCGCCCGGGAGAAGATCGCCGAGCTCTGCGAGCGTGCGGTCCGCGACGACGGCGCCGACACCGTCGTGCTCGGCTGCGCCGGCATGACCGACCTCTGCGCGGACCTCACCAAGCGCACCGGGGTCCCGGTGATCGACGGCGTGGCGGCCGCCGTCGGCCTGGTGTCGGGAATGGTCCGGATGGGCGTGGGAACGAGCAAGCGCGACGAGTACGCGCCCCCACAACGCCCACCGTCGAGCCGCGCCTGACCCACCTTGGTTGTGGGCGCGGCCGTTGCGACTACCTGCCCGTCTTAGGCGCAACGGTCGCGCCCACAACCAAGGGTCAGAGCGCAGCCGCGCGCGTCGCCGCGTGGAAGGCCAGGATCTGGAGCTCGCCGCCGACGTCGACCGAACGCACCACCACGTCCTCGGGGACCTGGAGCGCGATCGGCGCGAAGTTGAGGATCTCGCGGACGCCCGCGCCGACCACGGCGTCGGCCACGTCCTGGGCCACGTGGCCCGGCAGCGCAAGGATCACCATCGTCACGCGGTCACGGAGGATGACGTCGGCCACGCCGCGGACGTGCTCCACGTTCACGCCGGCCACGCGGGTGCCCACGACGTCGGGCGACGCGTCGAGCAGCGCCACCACCTGGAAGCCGCGCGTCGAGTACCCCGAGTAGTTCGCGAGGGCGTGCCCGAGGTTGCCGATGCCGACGATCGCGAGCCGGTGCTCGGTCTCGAGCCCCAGGGCGACGGTGATGTAGGAGGCGAGCGACTCGACGTCGTACCCGACGCCGCGGGTACCGAACGAACCCAGGTACGACAGGTCCTTGCGCAGCTGCGCCGAGCTCACGCCCGAGCGCTCGGCGAGCTCCGTCGAGGAGGTGAGCCCCACCCCCTCGGCCGCGAGGTCGCGCAGGGCGCGCAAGTAGTACGGCAGCCTCCCTACGGTTGCCGCCGGAACTGTCCCGTCACTGAGTTCGACCACGTGCTGCTCCCCTCCCCGCAACCACTGTGTCGCGGGCGTACGCACACACTGCCGGGATGATCATGCCAGGAGGCGGGCCAGGCGCGCACCGTCCACGCGCCAGAAACCTTGCTGGACCCCGTCCACCTCGACCACGGGGACGTACTCCCCGTACTTCTCCCGCAGTTCGGGCGCGCTGTCGATGTCAACCTCGCGCCACTCGGCTCCCGCACCCTCGCACACCTGCACGACGACGGCGCGTGCGTCCTCGCACAGGTGGCACGCCTCTCGTGTGTACAGGACGACGCGGGCCTCGGCGGGAGTTGTCACGCCCCGAGGTTACGTCAGGGGCGGGGTACCGAACGGTCGGTGTCCGGCAGCCGTCCGTCCGCCCAGCGCACGCCCCAGGCCAGGACGAGGAAGACGACGGCGACGATCGCGGCGTTGGTCACCGCGCCCGCGTAGCCGAGTACGTTCACGTCGAGGAACGGGTACGGGTACCAACCCGTGGCGGCGCCGCGCACGAAGGTGTAGACGAGCCACGCGATCGGGTAGACGACCGACCACCACACGGTCTGTGCGGTCACGCGCGGCCGTGGCCCCAGCCACAGCCAGACGACGACGGCGAACAGCGGCGCCAGGACGTGCAGCATCGTGTCCGACACCAGCAGTGCGCCCGTCATCTCCATGCCGCGCAGAACGATGTTGTAGACGATCCCGGTGACCGCTATGCACAGCAGCGCGTCGAGGCGCAGCACCCGGAAGACGGGACCGTCCCGGCGCGGGTTCGAAGCGAGCGCCAGCGATACCCCGCCGATCAAGAGGTTCGACTCGATGGTGAAGAAGCTGAGGAGCCGGACGATGCGGTCGGCGGGCGTGGGCGCCATCCCGGGGCCGCCCGCGATCGCGAGGACGAGCTGGATCGTGAAGCCGCCGAGCGCCAGAACGGCCACGAGCAGGTGGAGGAATCGGGCGAGCGTGGCCTGCTCCGGCGTACTGATCCCTGGCGTCACGTGCCGGTTCTATCACGGTCGACTCGGCCGCGCGGTGTGACTTGCCCGACGTGCCACGCGGATAGAGTGACCTCCATGCCGTCGACGCACCTCTCGTCCGCCACCGCGGCGTTCTTCGACGTCGACAACACGATCATCCGCGGCGCGAGCGCCTTCCACCTCGCCAAGTCCGCGTACCAGCGCAAGTTCTTCGGTACGCGCGACATCCTCAGGTTCGCCTGGGTCCAGGCGCGGTACCTGCTCTGGGGCGAGAACAAGGAGCAGATCGACCTGGTGCGCAACCGCGCCCTGTCGCTCATCGCGGGACGCAGCGTCGCGGAGATCGCCACCCTCGGCGAGGAGGTGTGGGACGCCGTCCTGTCGCTGCGGATCTATCCCGGCACGCGCCGGCTGCTCGACGAGCACATCGCGGCGGGCCACCAGGTGTGGCTCATCACCGCAACGCCGGTGGAGATCGCGCAGCTCATCGCCCGCCGGCTGGGCGCCACGGGGGCGCTCGGCACGATCGCCGAGCACAAGGACGGCTTCTACACGGGCCGGCTCAACGGCGACCTCATGCACGGCCAGGCCAAGGCGGACGCCATAGTCGAGCTCGCGGACAGCAAGGACATCGACCTCGACGAGAGCTACGCGTACGGGGACTCGCTGAACGACCTGCCGATGATGCGCGTGGTGGGCCACCCCTGCCCGATCAACCCCGACCTGCGGCTGCGCCGGCACGCTCAGGAGGTGGGCTGGCCCATCCGGGAGTTCCGCGGCCGGTCGCAGCGAGCAGCGGGACGCGGGGTGCGGACCGCCTCGTGGGCGGGCGCCGCGTGGGTGTTCGGCCTGGTGCTGCGGGCGGCCCGCCGCCGGCTGCGCGGGCACTGACCCCTGCCGGCTGCCGGCGGGATGCCTCGTCGGCCGCCAGGCCGCTGCGTGTCGCCCGCCCGGCCGCCCGGCCGCCCGGCGTCAGCCCGCCGCCAGCAGCGTCGCGTACCTTTCCCGCAGCTCGTCCCAGCCGTACAGCTTGGCGTTGTCGCCGTGCACCGGCGGCGGCGTGCTCCCTGCGAGCAGCATGGGGAGCGCCGACCAGCACAGGTGCCAGCCCGCGCCGTAGTCCGGGGCGGTGTTGCGGTCGTCGAACCGGTGCGTGAAGTGCAGCAGCGTGCCCGACGCCGTCGCCGACAGCCGGTACGTCAGCTCCTGGTCACCCCAGGCGACGACCAGCAGGTGCGGCGCCTCCACGCGCAGCACGCGACCGGACTGGGGCTCGTGCGGATCCGGGGCGTCCGCGTTGTGCGCGAGGTCCACCGGCCCGACGTCGGTCAGGTCGCGGTCGGGCCGGTACGGCGCCCAGTGCACGACGTCGTCCGCGCGCGTGAGCGCGAGCCATACCTTCTCGACGGGATGGGCTAGCTCGCGCTCCATGGTGAGCATGTACTCGTCGCCGTCGGGCGCGAGGGACGCGGCGACCGGATGCTCCGGCAGGTTCTCGGTCATGACTGGTTCTCCTCCGCGCTGTCGAGGTGCCGTTCGAGGGCGTCGAAGGCACGGCCCCACCGGGCGCGGTGCGGGGCGAGCCACGCCTCGACGTCGGCCAGCGGCGCGTTCGTGAGGTGATAGACGCGGCGCGGGCCCTCCACGCGGGCGCCGACCAGCCCGGCGTCCCGCAGCACGCGCAGGTGCTTGGACACGTTGGGCTGCGCCACGCCGAGCTCGCCGACCAGCTCGTTGACGTCCCGCTCGCCCGCCAGGAGGAGGTCGAGGATCTGCCGCCGCGAGGGATCGGTGAGCACCGTGAAGCCGTCTACCATTCCCCCATATTCCCTCTGAGCCATATACATGTCAAGGCATATGGCTCCGACGAAGAAGGCCCGGCCCACAGGGACCGGGCCTGCTCGTCACGCGCCCGACGGCGCGCGCGTCACTTCTTGTTACGGCGCTGGTGGCGCGTCTTACGAAGCAGCTTGCGGTGCTTCTTCTTCGCCATACGCTTGCGGCGCTTCTTGATGACGGAGCCCATAGGTCCTCGCAATGTTCGATCGGTCGGCGGCAGCCCGACGACGGGCCGCTCAGCGAAATGGTCCACGGTTGGTCCAGGACAGTGACGCCAGAGTGACGATGGCCGACCAACACGAAAGGGAGTCCGCTCCCTAGGCTACCTGCTCAACCGCGCGGCCCGTAATCGACCCGGGTGTGAGGTTGCGCCGGCCCGGCCGGACAGCCGGTCAGGGCCGCGCCGCGAACCGCTCCAGCAGCTCGGCGTGGCCGGAGCACACGAGAAGGTCGTTGGCGGAGATCCGGGTCTCCGGCGTCGCGTAGACGAACTCCACGCCGGGCGACTTCACGCCGATCACGGTGATCCCGTACCGCTTGCGGATGTTCGACTGCGCGAGCGTGAAGCCCTGCGCCTCCTTGGGCGGGCGCATCTTCACGATGGTGAACCCGTCCTCGACCTCGATGTAGTCGAGCAGCTTGCCGCTCACGAGGTGGGCCACGCGCGACCCGGCGTCGGCCTCCGGGAAGACGACGTGGTGGGCGCCGATGCGGGTCAGGATGCGGCCGTGCTCCGCGGAGATGGCCTTGGCCCAGATCTGGGGCGTGCCCAGGTCGACCAGGTTGCCCGTGATCAGCACGGACGCCTCCAGCGACGAGCCCACGCCGACCACCGCGACGCCGAAGTCCTTGGCGCCGAGCTGCTCCAGCGCGTCCGGGTTGGACGCGTCGGCCTCGACCAGGGGCAGGCGTCCGGACCACTGGGCGACGAGCGCCGGGTCCTGCTCGACGGCGAGCACGTCCTGACCCAGCCGGTCCAGGGTGGCGCCGATCGACGACCCGAACCGCCCGAGGCCGATCACCAGCACACCCGCATCCCGATCGGGCTTTCTCTCCGGCACGATGTTCCTCTCTGGCCACTGTCAGATGTACGGGTCACGCTAGTGACCTGCGCCTCTGACACTCTCGTCTGTCAACCGATGATCGGTCGTTCCTCGGGGAAGCGTACGATGCGCCGCCGGTCCCGCAGAGCCAGCACCGCAACGACCGTCACGGCCCCCGTACGCCCCACGAACATCAGGGCCGCGAGCACGTACTTTCCGGCGTCGGGCAGCTCGGGCGTGATGCCCGTCGTCAGCCCGACCGTCGCGAACGCCGACAGCACCTCGAACAGCACGCGGGACAGGGGCAGACCGGTGATCTCGAGCAGCGCCACGCACGAGACCAGCACGATGGTCGCCCCCGTGAACACCACGGCGATCGACAGCCGCAGCACGTCCCGCGGGATGCGGCGGCCGAACGCATCGATGTCCCGGTCACCGCGCGCCTCGGCCACGATCGCGAGCAGCATGACGGCGAGCGTCGTCACCTTGATACCGCCGGCGGTCGACGCCGACCCGCCACCCACGAACATCAGGGCGTCCTGGATGAGCCAGCTCGACTCGGTCATGGCCCCGATGTCGACGGTGCTGAACCCGCCCGAGCGCGGCATGATGCCGGCGAAGATCGCCGCCAGGAGCTTGTCGCCGAAGCTCAGCGGCCCGAACGTGTCGGCGTTCGTCCACTCCAGGACCAGGATCAGCAGCGCGCCCACGGCGAACAGCACGCCGCTGGTCACCAGCGTGAGCTTGCTGTGCAGGGAGAGCCGCTTGGTCCAGCCGTGCCAGCGCTGCCCCGGGCGGGGCAGCGCGCGCTGCATGTTGAGGATCACGGGGAAGCCGAGCGCGCCGACGAAGACGCCGACGGCGATCGGCAGCAGCAGGGTCCAGTCGCCGACGTGCGGCATCAGCCCCTCGGTGGTGGGCACGAAGCCCGCGTTGTTGAACGCCGAGATCCCGTAGAAGAGCGAGTGCCATGCGGCAGTGCCCACGTTGTCCTCGAGCACCAGGAACCGGGGGAAGAGCAGCAGGGCTATCGACAGCTCGAGCGTCGTCGCGGTGATGATGATGACCCGGACCAGCGACCCGACGTCGCCCAGCCGGCTCGTCTTCGTCTCCGACGCCGTGAGCAGCTTCTGCGTCAGGCCGATCTTGCGGGACACCATCATGCCCAGCAGCGAGGCCACGGTCATGATCCCGAAGCCGCCCACCTTGATGCCCGCCAGGATGACTATCTGCCCGTAGAAGGACCAGTAGGTGGCGGTGTCCTGGACCACGAGCCCCGTCACGCACACGGCGGAGACGGCGGTGAACAGCGCGTCGACCAGCTGGGCGCCCTCGCCGTCGGCGGTCGCGAAGGGCACCGTGAGGAGCGCCGCGAAGAGCACGACCACGCAGGCGAACACCGTGACGGCCAGGCGCGCCGGGGCCCGGAAGGCGAGCTCGTCGACCAGCTCCCGCAGCCCGAACAGCCGCTGCCGCAAGCTCGACGCCATCCGACCCGCTCCCCTCCGCCGTGCCTCGACGATCGACGGCCTACTCTGCCACGCCGTCGGGCACCCGCAGGCCAGAAACCCTGCAGCGGCCAGCGGACCTTTAGATGCCTGTTGCGTATATGCAACGGCGACTGAGCGAGCATGGCCGTGTTTTCTGCGCGATGATCCACCGGTGAAAGAGGAGCATGCCCCGTCAGACGACTTCGCGTTGCACGCATGGGTGGACGAGTCGATGCAGATGCCAGGTCCGGAACGTGACGGCCTGTATCTGTTGGCAGCTGCAGTAGCCAGCCCCGTGACGTGCGACCCGATGCGAGAGAACCTGCGCGAGCTACTCCTCAAAGGTGCTCAGAGGCTCCACTGGCGAGACGAGTCCGCGCCTCGTCGTGCCAAGATCGCGTCCGCGATCGCGGACCACGACCTGGTGCATGTCGTCGTCGTAGGTGCGCCGATCGACACGAAGCGGCAGGAACGCGCCCGCCGCCAATGTTTGGAGCGTCTCGTGTTCGAGCTAGGAGTCCTGGCCGTCTCCCAGGTCTGGCTCGAGTCCCGAACACAGTCCCTCAACGACCGGGACAGGCGAATGTTCGCGGCCCTTCACGCGAAGCACGCGATGCCCGCGGAGCTGCACATCGACTTCGCGTCTCCCACGGAGGAACCGATGCTCTGGGTGGCCGACGCCGTCGCAGGCGCGGTCGGTCAAGCACGGCGAGGAATCGGCCTCGACGTACGCGGATCCCTAGGTCAAGGGGTCAATGAGATCAACATCGAACTCTGAACGCGCGAAAGCCGGGATCCCGTCGTCCGGCGGGGTTCCCGGCTTCACTTCCTCTCCTCCCGCAGGAGGTGGCAGCACCTAGCCTACCTCGCGTTCTGATCCTGGGCCACGGCACCTGCCAGAGCGGTGGTCCGTTACCGTGGGCGGGTGCACCTCGCCCGGCTGGTCTGGAGTCCGCGACTGCTCGAGTACGACTTCGGACCCGGGCATCCCATGTCGCCCGCCCGCCTCGACCTCACGATGCGGCTCATCGAGGCGCTCGGCCTCCTCGACGAGCCCACGCTCGAGGTGGTCGACGTCGAGCCCGCGTCCGACGCCGTGATCGAGTCGGTGCACGACGCCGACTACGTGGCCGCCGTCCGGCACGCCGGGACGACGCTGGAGCCGGACCTCGCACGCGGGCTGGGCACCGACGACGACCCGCTGTTCATCGGGATGCACGAGGCCGCCGCACGTCAGCTCGGCGGATCCGTAGCGCTCGCCGACGCCCTGTGGACCGGGGAGATCGCGCACGGCGTGAACGTCGCCGGCGGCATGCACCACGCGATGCCGGGCGCGGCGTCGGGCTTCTGCGTCTACAACGACGCCGCCGCCGCGATCCAGCGCCTGCTGGACCTCGGCGCGGAGCGGGTCGCCTACCTGGACTTCGACGCCCACCACGGCGACGGCGTCGAGGCGATCTTCTGGGACGACCCGCGCGTGCTGACCATCTCGATCCACGAGGACGGCCGCACCCTGTTCCCCGGCACGGGCGCCTCGGCCGACGTCGGCAGCCCCGGCCCTGCCGAGGGCGGCGCCGTCAACATCCCGGTCCCGGCGCGCACGTCGGGCGCGGCCTGGCTGCGGGCTATCGACGCCGTCGTCCCCGCCCTGGTCCGGGAGCACCGCCCCCAGGCGATCGTGTCCCAGCACGGCTGCGACGCCCACGGAGACGACCCGCTCTCGAACCTGAACGTCTCGGTGGACGCGCAGTGGACGGCGCAGCAGTGGACGCACGCGCTCGCGCACGAGCACGCGGAAGGCCGGTGGCTCGCCCTGGGCGGTGGCGGGTACGCCGTGTCCGACGTCGTCCCGCTCGCCTGGGCGGCGCTCGTCGCCGAGGCGGCGCACGCGCCTCTGGAACGCGGGTCCGCGCTGCCGGAGGCGTGGCGCGCCGCGGTCGAGGGCATGGACCTGGAGGCTGCCCGCACGCTGGGCTCGGGCGAGGTGCGGTTCCGCAGGTGGCGAGACGGCTACGACCCCGCGGACCCCCTGGACCGGGCGGTCCAGGCGACCCGCCGCTCTGTCTTCCCGCTCTGGGGCCTGGACCCCCTCCACGACTGACCCGGCCTTGTTGTGGGCTCAGGGGGTGCGGCGGCGGAGGGTGAGGACGCCTAGGAGCACCGCGCCGACTATGAACAGGGCTATCACGCCGACGGCGCCGCGGATGTCGGCCCACTCCTCGCCCGCCGCGAGCGACGTCATCGCCTCGATGGCGTAGGTGAGCGGGAAGGCGCGGGACAGCCACTCGAGCACCTGCGGCATCTGGTCGCGCGGCATGAGGAGTCCGCAGGTGATGAGCTGCGGAAAGATGATCGCGGGCATCATCTGGACCGCTTGGAACTCGCTGCGCGCCAGCGCCGACGCGGCCAGGCCGAGGGTGCAGCCCAGGATGGCGTCGAGCAGGGCCACCACGATGACGAGCCAGAGCGAGCCGGCCACGTCCATCCCGACGAGGAGCGCGAACCCGACCACCACGAACGCCTGGAGGAGCGCGAGCGTCGCGAAGGCGAGTCCGTAGCCCGCCACGAAGTCGCCCTTGCGGATCGGCGTGGTCATGAGCCGCTCCAGGGTTCCCGACTGCCGCTCGCGCAGCGTGGCCACGCTCGTGACCAGGAACATCACGGTGAGCGGGAACAAGCCGACGAGCATCGGGCCGAACTGGTCGAGCACCTCGGGCCGGTCGTGGAACATCCAGGCGATGAGGCCGATCAGCAGGCACGGCAAGCCCAGGATGAGGACGACCGTGCGGTGGTCGCCGCGCAGCTGAGACAGCACGCGGCTGGCGGTGGCGAAGGTGAGGTTCATCGCGCCGTCTCCTCGGTGGGGTCGGTCGCGGCGGCGGCGTGGGTCGCGGCGCCGTCGGTCGCGGCGGCGGCTTCTGCCGCGTCGATCAGGGCGAGGAACGCACGCTCGGCGTCGGGCGCCCCCGTGGTGGTCAGCAGCTCGTCGGGAGTGGTGTCCGCGACGAGCCCGCCGGCTCGCATGAGGAGCAGGCGGTCGCACTGCGTGGCCTCGTCCATGACGTGGCTGGAGACCAGGAGGGTGCGGCCCTCGGCCGCCAGCTTCCGGAACACCGCCCACAGGTCACGGCGCAGCACGGGGTCGAGGCCTACGGTGGGTTCGTCCAGGACGAGCAGCTCGGGGTCGCTCACCAGGGCCGCGGCGAGGGAGACGCGGGACCGTTCGCCGCCGGACAGCGTGACGACGTGCTGCTTCTCGTGCCCGCCGAGGTCGACCGTCGCGACGGCGGTCGCTACCGCCTTGGCGGGCGACGGGACGCCGGCCAGCGCCGCGAAGTACCTGAGGTTCTGCACCACGGTGAGGTCGGTGTAGACGCTGGCGTCCTGCGTCATGTAGCCGACCCGGTGGCGCAGTGCGGGGGTGCCAGCCGCGCTGCCCAGCACGTCGACGGTGCCGGTCACCTTGTCCTGCACCCCGACGATCGCGCGCATCAGCGTCGTCTTGCCGGAGCCGGACGGGCCGAGCAGCCCGACGACCGAACCGGCGGGAACGGCGAGGTCCAGCCCGTCGATGATCGGCCTGCCGCCGCGAATCACGCGCAGACCCCGGATGACTACCGCGCTTTTCCTCATGTGAGGAATTATGCTCCCGCAGCGCGACCGGACGCAAGAGCTTGGACGTCCGGGAGAGGGCCGGTGAGGTAGCGCTGCAGCGTGGGGCCCACGAGCTGGGCTACCTGCGCCGGGGCGAGCGACGCGAGCGGCTCCACCGGGATCAGGTACCGGGTCAGCAGCACGCCCGCCATCTGCGAGGCGACGAGCCCGGTACGCAACGCGGCGTCGGGCACGTCGAGGGCGCGCATCACCGGCGCCAGGATGGCCGCGCCGATGAACTGCGGCACCAGGCTGCGCAGCTCGGCGTCGGACATGACGGCCGGGACGACCAGCCGGACGGTGTCACCGCCGTCGAAGTCCCAGATGCCGATCACCGCCTCCAGGAGGCGTTCCCCGAGGGTCTCGACCGGCCCGTCGGCGACCCGCGCCACGACCTTGTCCGGTTCGATCCCCGCGACGCCGAGCGTCGCGGTCAGCAGCCGTGCCTTGTCGGGGAACCAGTGCCGTACCGTGCCGGGGTCCACCCCGGCACGCCTGGCCACGGCCCGGAGCGACGCCGCCTGATAGCCGCGCTCCACGAACTCGTCGCGCGCGGCGGCGAGGATCTCGGCGCGCGCGTCCTGCCCGGCGGGACGCCGCCCTCGACGCGGCCCAGAACCAGCTTCAACCATCCACCCATTCTCGCCCACCGGGATACAACCGCCGCGAAGTAGAGCGCCTGTCCCCTTCGCGCGAGGCTTGCCTCGTGCGGGAGTGGGACAGGCGCTCTACTTCGCGGCTACCGGGTCAGCGGGTGGCTGCGGCCCGTCGCTTGTTCCAGACGTCGAACGCGACGGCCAGCAGCAGCACGATGCCCTTGACGATCTGCTGCGTCGACTGGTCGACGCCCATGAGCTGCATGCCGTTCGACATGACGGCCATGATCAGACCACCGACCATCGCGCCGGTCACCGTCCCGATGCCGCCGGTCACGGCGGCGCCACCGATGAAGCACGCCGCGATCGCGTCGAGCTCGAACATGTTGCCGGCCGCCGGCTGGGCGGCGCTCGACCGGGCCGAGAACACGACGCCCGCGATCGAGGCGAGGAAGCCCATGTTCACGAACATCCAGAAGTTCACGCGCTTCACGCGGACGCCGGAGAGCTGCGCTGCGGCGAGGTTGCCACCGATGGCGTAGACGTGGCGGCCGAACACGCTGTGCTTGGTGACCAGCGTGTAGACGAGGACCAGCACGGCCAGGATGATCAGCACCGCGGGCAGGCCACGGTAGGTGGCGAGGTTCCACGCGAACCACATGACGACGGCCGCGATCACCACGAGCTTCAGCACGAACAGCACCGGTGCCTCGACGGCCTGCCGGTACGCGATGCGCGCGCGGCGGTTGCGCCACGAGTTGTACGCGAAGCCCAGGATGCCGACCGCGAAGATCACGAGCGTGAAGGTGTCGTAGCCGTAGCCGCCGAGCAGGCCGTTGAGGAAGCCCGAGGCGATGGACGAGTACTCCGCCGGGAACGGCGAGAGCGAGATGTTGTTGAGCACCTCGAGCGTCAGGCCGCGGAACAGCAGCATGCCGGCCAGCGTCACGATGAATGCCGGGATCCCGACGTAGGCCACCCAGAACCCTTGCCAGGCTCCCACCAGGAGTCCCGTGCCGATGGCGGCGAGCACGCCCACCCACCAGGGCAGGCCGTTCCGGATCACGACCACGGCGGCCACCGCGCCGGTCAGCGCGACCACCGAACCCACCGACAGGTCGATGTGCCCGCCGATGATGATGATCACCATGCCGATGGCGAGGATGAGGATGTACGAGAACTGCAGCACGAGGCTGGTCATGTTCCGCGAGCTGAGCAGCAGCCCGTCGGTCAGCACGGTGAACAGCACGACGATCAGCACGAACGCGATGTAGATGCCGCTGGTGCGGATGTTGCGGGTGAACAGTTCCCGGAGGTTCGCGATGCCGGTCATACCTTCGTCTCCTGCGTGTTCTCCTGGGTCATGAGAGCCATGAGTCCTTCCTGGGTGGCTGAGGCCACGTCGACCTCGCCAGTGATACGGCCGAAGGCCAGGGTGTAGATGCGGTCGCAGATCCCGAGGAGCTCGGGGAGCTCCGAGGAGATGACCAGCACGGCCTTCCCCGCCGCGACCAGCTCGTTGATGATGGTGTAGATCTCGTACTTGGCGCCGACGTCGATGCCGCGGGTGGGCTCGTCGAGGATCAGCACCTCAGGCGCGGTGTACAGCCACTTGGACAGCACCACCTTCTGCTGGTTGCCGCCCGAGAGCTTGCCCACCTCCACCAGCACGTTGGGGGTGCGGATGTTCATGGACTCGCGGTACTCGCCCGCGACCTTGAGCTCCTCGTTCTCGTCCACGAAGCCGTTCCTCGACAGCTTGCCGAGGCCCGCCGCCGAGATGTTGCGCTTGATGTCCTCGATGAGGTTGAGCCCGTACTGCTTGCGGTCCTCGGACACGTACGCGATGCCGGCCTTGATCGCGTCCGGCACGCTGTGGACGTTCACTTCCTTGCCGTGCACGAAGGCCTTGCCAGAGATGTCGCGCCCGTACGAACGGCCGAACACCGACATCGCGAGCTCCGTGCGGCCGGCGCCCATGAGGCCGGCGATGCCGACGACCTCGCCGGCGCGAACGTTCAGGCTCGCCCCGTCGACGACGACGCGCCCAACCTGGGTCGGGTGGTTCACCGACCAGTCCTCGATGCGCAGCACCTCTTCGCCCGGGTGCGACTCGCGGTCGGGGTACCGGTTGTCGAGGTCACGGCCCACCATGCCGCGGATGATGCGGTCCTGGATCGCGTCGGACGAGCCGCCCGCCTCGGCCATGTCGAACGTCTCGATCGACTGGCCGTCCCGGATGATCGTGGTGCGGTCGGCGATCTCGGCGATCTCGGCGAGCTTGTGGGAGATCATGATCGACGTGATGCCCTGCTGCTTGAACTGCCGGAGCAGTTCGAGCAGGTGCTCGGAGTCGTTGTCGTTCAGCGCCGCCGTCGGCTCGTCGAGGATGAGCAGGCGCACGTCCTTCGAGATCGCCTTGGCGATCTCGATGAGCTGCTGCTTGCCGACGCCGAGCGCCGAGACGAGGGTGGTGGGCGACTCGCTGAGGCCCACCCGCTCGAGCAGGGCGGCCGCCTCGTGGTTGGTGCGGTTCCAGTCGATGGCGCCGCCCGCACGACGGCGCTCGTTGCCGAGGAAGATGTTCTCGGCGATCGACAGGAACGGGACGAGCGCGAGCTCCTGGTGGATGATCACCACGCCCCGCGCCTCGGAGTCGTTGATGTTGCCGAACTGGGCGGTCTCGCCGTCGAGCACGATGTCGCCCTCGTAGGTGCCGTGCGGGTACACGCCCGACAGCACCTTCATGAGGGTGGACTTGCCCGCCCCGTTCTCGCCGCAGATCCCGTGGATCTCGCCTCGACGGACGATGAGGTTGACGTCCTGGAGTGCCTTCACCCCAGGGAATGTCTTGGTGATGCCGCGCATCTCGAGGATGTCGGTCGGCGCCGAATCGGCCATGCCAGTCCTTGTCGCGTACTAGTCGCCAGTAGTGATGGTGCGGTGCCGGACGCTGACGCCCAGCGCAGGCCTGGCTCCGGCGGTCGGGCCGACCGTGAGTCACGATCGGCCCGACCGCCAGAGCGTCAGCGGTCTCGGTACCAGTGGTGCCGCGGCGGCAGACCTAGTCGGCCTGGCCGGAGGCGACCTCTTCCTCGGTCCAGTACCCGGTGTCGACCAGCGCAGACTTGATGTTGTCCTTGTCGACGATCACCGAGTCGAGCAGGTACGACGGGACGACCTTCACGCCGTTGTCGTAGTCCGTGGTGTTGTTGGCCTCGGGCTCCTTGCCGCTCAGGAAGTCCTGGGTGGCGGTGACGGCCTGCTCGGCCAGCAGACGGGTGTCCTTGAAGATGGTCGAGTACTGGACGCCGTCGTCGATCAGCTTGACCGACGCGATCTCGGCGTCCTGGCCGGTGATGATCGGCATGGCCTTGTCGCCCTTGCCGTAGCCCTCGTTCTGCAGGGCCGTGATGATGCCGCGCGACAGGCCGTCGTAGGGGGACAGCACACCGTCCACCTCTTCGCCGCCGTTGTAGGACGACGTCAGCAGGTCCTCCATGCGCTTCTGCGCACGCTCCTGCTCCCAGCGCAGGGTGGCGACGGTGTCGAAGTCGGTCTGCTTCGAGGGCACGACGATCGTCTTGTCGTCGATGTACGGCTGGATCACCGACATCGCGCCGTCGAAGAAGAACCCGGCGTTGTTGTCGTCCGGCGAACCGGCGAAGAGCTCGACGTTGAGCGGGCCCTTCGGCGCGTCAGCGGCCTTCTCGCCGTTCTCGTCGAGCAGACCGAGGCCGGTCAGCAGCGAGGTGCCCTGCTGCACGCCGACCTGGTAGTTGTCGAACGAGACGTAGAAGTCCACGTTCTTCGAGTCGCGGATCAGGCGGTCGTACGAGATGACCGGGATCCCCTCGGCCGCGGCCGCGTCGAGCTGGCTCTGCAGGGCGGTGCCGTCGATCGCCGCGATGATCAGGGCCTTGGCGCCCTTGGTGATCATCTGGTCGACCTGCTGCTGCTGGGTCGGGATGTCGTCGCCCGCGAACTGCAGGTCGACGTCGTACCCGGCCTTCTCCAGACCCGACTGGACGGCGTCGCCGTCGGCGATCCAGCGCTCGGAGGTCTCGGTGGGCATGGCGACACCCACGAGGCCACCCTCCTCGGCCTGCGCGGGAGCGCCACCGGCACCACCCGCACCAGCGCCACCGGCGCCGCCTCCGCCGCACGCGGCGAGCGAGAGGGCCATCGCGCCCGTTGCCAGCGCAGCCAGGCCACGCACTGCCCATAGCTTCCTTGCCATGACTTCTCCTCTTCGAGTTTGCCCGGGCAACGTCTCTGCGACCCGGCCGACTTCACGTTGTGAACCCAACAGATTGTGAACGCTCACACGCCCGTTGGTCAAAACCGAGTTCGGCTGAACTCCGCCACATCCGGCCGGTGACCGAGATCACCGTAGCGGTGGCGAGAGGGAAGTAAGGAGATCTTCCTGGATGGTTACGGCATCGATACAGTCAACTCTTGAATCCGGCGAGCGCCGCTCGTCTCATCGGACGCTTCCGAGCGAAAGCCCGCCCTGCCAGTACTTTTGCAGCGAGAGGAACGCCGCGACCAGCGGAACCACCGAGAGGAACGACCCGGTGACGATCAGGTTCCAGACCTGCTCGCCGCCCGCCCCCGCGTTGGAAAGGGCTTGCCAGTTGTAGACCCCGACCGTGACCGGGAGCAGGTTCGGGTCCCGGAGCACGGCCAGCGGGAGGAAAAAGTTGTTCCACGTCGCGACGGTTGTGAGCAGCAGCACAGTCACGATCGCCGGCCGCAGCAGCGGAAGCACCACCTGGAAGAAGAGTCGGATCTCACCCGCTCCGTCGACGCGGGCGGCGTCGAGGACCTCCTCCGGGACCGCGTCCTGCGCGTAGACGCGCACCAGATAGACACCGACCGGGCTGAGCAGCGACGGCAGGATCACTGCCCACATCGTGTTGAGCAGGCCCATACCGGACAGCAGCACGAAGGTGGGGATCACGAGCGCCGTCATCGGCACCATGACCGAGCCGAGGAGCAGCGCGAAGAAGACGCTCCTGCCTCGGAACTGGTACTTGGCCAGGCCGTAGCCCGCCAGCACCGACAGCACCGTCGCGCCCACGCCGCCCCCGATGGCGTACACGAACGAGTTGCGGAACCAGGTCCAGTAGATGCCGCCCTGGTGGCTGAACAGCCCCGCGATGTTGTCGCCGAGGGAGAAGTCCGAGCCGAACCAGAGCGGCGCGCCCGCGAACAGGCCCGCGTTGGTCTTGGTAGACGCCACCACCAGCCACCACAGCGGCACCACGAAGTAGATCGCGAGGATCACGAGCACCACGTGGGAGCCGATGCGGCGGCCCTGGCCCACGGGCTCCGCCGCGGTCCGGTCGGTGCGGCGGGATCGGGAAAGAAGCGTCGAGGTCGCCATCACTTGAGCCCGCTCTGCTTGCGCGTCAGGAAGAGGAACACGTACGAGCCCACGAACACGAGGAACCCGAGCGAGAACGCCAGCGTCGAGGCGTAGTTGAACTGGCTGTAGTTGAACGCCGTGGCGAACGCGTACATGTTCGGGGTGTAGTCGGTCGGGATGGAGCCCGACGCCGAGGCCCGCAGCACCTGCGGCTCCGTGAAGAACTGCAGCGTGCCGATCAGCGAGAAGACGACGATCATCACCATCGACGACGAGATCATCGGCACCTTGATCCGCAGCGCGATCTGCCGCCGGCTGGCGCCGTCGAGCACCGCGGCCTCATAGATCGACGGGTCGATCGACCGCAGGGCCGCGTAGATGATGATCATGTAGTAGCCCACCCACTGCCAGGTCACGATGTTGACCAGGGACCCGAAGATGTTGGCTGAGCTGAAGAAGTTCGGCGCGGTGAGGCCCACCAGGCCGAACACGTCCTGCGCGGGGCCGAACCGCGGGCTGTACAGGAACCCCCACATCAGGGCGCCGATCACCGCCGGGATCGCGTACGGCACGAAGATCAGCAGGCGCGTGGCCTGGCTCAGCCGCGTCGCCAGCGTGTCGAGCAGGAGCGCCGCCACGAGCGCGACCCCGATCTGCACCGGCACCATGACCAGCACGAACCGGAGCACCCGCCACATGCCCTCCAGGAACACCGGGTCCGTGAACGCCTTGACGTAGTTGTCGGCGCCCACGAACACGCTGCGCCCGGCAGTGGCTATGCCCTTGTTGTGCAGGCTCATCCACAGCGCGTAGCCGAGGGGCAGCACCAGGAACACGGTGAACACGACGGCGAACGGCGCCACGTACACGTATCCCCAGTGCTGCCGCCGGCTCGCGATCTTGCTGGTGGGCCTGCTCGCGGGCGTCCTGACGACGCTCTTGCTCCTGCTCTCGCTCGTCGCCGAGCTCGTTCCCGAGGTCATTGGGAGACCGTGAAGCCCTGCTCGGTGGCGTACTTGACGAGCCCGTCCTGAATGGTGCTCAGCGCGGCGCCCGGGTCCGTGTCCTTCTGGACCATGTCGTACAGGGCCTGCGTCTGCTGGTCGTACGCGTAGACCTGGAACGGGCTGAACGAGAAGCCCTTGTACCCGGCGGCCGCGTCGAGGAAGACGTCCTCGTTGATCTTCTGCCCGCCGAAGAACGGCGCCTTGAGGCCCGTGAACCAGTCGGCCTCGAGCGTCGGCTTGTACTGCGGCCACAGGGCCGCCTCCTTGACGCCGAGCTGCCACGCCTCGTCGGTGTCGAAGAGCTCCTTGGCCACGGTCGCTGCCGCCTCCGGCTGCTCGGACTGCTTGGTCACCGCGAAGGTGGAGCCGCCCCAGTTCACCTGGACCGGGTTCTTCGGGTCCCACTGCGGCATCGGGGCGGCGCGCCACTCGGCGTCGGAGTCGGACTCCGACAGGCCCTGGAGGTAGCCCGGGCCCCACGCCGCCGCGAGGTAGACGGCGTAGGTGCCGTCGACGAGCGCCGCGTTGTAGTCGGTGGTGAACGCGTCCTCGGTGGCGACCAGGTCGTCGTCAATCAGGCCCTTCCAGTAGCTGAGGACCTCCTCCGCCTCCGGGGTGTCCACGTTGATGCCCACCTCGGTCGGCTTCGCGGGGTCGTACTGGAACGGCTTCCAGCCGTTCTGCGCGAACAGCGCGTAGTTGAGCGCGTTGCCGTTGGTCGGGAAGTCGGTGATGCTCCCCTTGAAGCCGGCGTCGCGCAGGTCCTGGGCCGCCTTTGCGAACTCGTCCCAGGTGGTCGGCACGTCGACGCCGTACTTCTTGAAGATGTCGGCCCGGTAGAGCATGCCCATGGGGCCGCCGTCCACGGGGATCGCGTAGACGGCGTCGCCGTTGGACACGTCCGCCCAGGAGCCCTCGGTGTAGTCGTCCTTGAGCTCGCCGGCGCCGTACGCGGACAGGTCGACGAGCGAGTCGAGGATCGTGAAGGTGGGGAGCACCTCGGCCTCGAGCATGATGACGTCGGGCGCGCCGGTGTCGGCCTCGATGGCGGTCTGGAACTTGTTGTACTCGTCCGCGCCCTGGCCCGCGTTGGTCCAGCAGACCTGGATGTCGGTGTGGGTGTCGTTGAAGTTGTCGACTATCGACTCGAACGACGGGTACCACGCCCACACGGTCACCTGGGTGGCTTCGGGCTGCTTGATCTTGTTGGTGCACGACGCCTCCTCGGCGCCGCCTCCGCCGGAGCAGGCGGCGAGGCCGACAGTCGTCACGGCCATGACGGCTGCGGCAGCGACGCCTCGGCGCCGGGCTGGTTTACGCATCCGAGTCCTCCTTGATTCGGTGCCCACGGCCGGAGGGCCGAGGTGCGCCCGGCATCCTCACCGGGGTTCTTTTCAACGTTGTAGGAAACGCCGGGCACCGTTCTACCCGGTACCCGACGCCGTTGGCAAGTGGCCTGTCACCGTTGATCGGTAAAGCGTCACGGGGCAGAGTGGCCCCGAGCTGTCCCTAGGCGGACATCTCGCCGATCACGCGCCGACGGCGGGGGCGGGGGCGACCAGCTCGGTAACGCCCTCCTGGACGCCCACCACCAGGTCTGCCGCGCCCGCGGCGGCGTCGCCCGTCGACTCCCGGCCCACGATCCGCGAGTCCGCCACGATCCTCCTGAAAGGCTCCGGGTCGCCGGTCGCGCCGATCCGCGCGAGCAGCAGGCGCACCGCCGTGTGCGCGATCTGGTCCCTGCCCGGGTCTACCGAGGAGAGCGTGGGGACCGAGTACTTCGAGTCGTCGATGTCGTCGAACCCGATGAGGGCCACGTCCCGCGGGACGTCGATCCGATGCGCGTGCAGCACGTGCAGCGCACCGAGGGCGAGCGCGTCGTTGAGCGCGAAGACGGCGTCGAGCTCCACCCCGCTGTCGAGCATGCGACGCATGGCCTCGGCGCCCGTAGAGCGGTGCCAGAGGCCCGCCGGGCCGACGAGCGCGGGGTCGTATGGGAGCCCGGCCTCGGCGAGCGCCTCGCGGTACCCCGTGGTCCGCAGCGCGGCCGACCCGGTCACCTCGCCCTCGTGCGCCCCGATCAGCGCGATCCGGCGGCGGCCGAGCGACGCCAGGTGCAGGGTCGCCGCCTTCGCCGCCGCCACGTTGTTCATCGTCACGTGGTCGGCGGGCGCGCCGAACACGCTCTCGCCGAGGACCACCAGCGGGAAGTCCACGGAGAACAGGTCGAGGTCGTCCGGCCCCAGGATCAGGGGCGAGAAGATGAGCCCGTCGGTGAGGTGCTGGCGCCGGCCCGAGAGCACCTCGATCTCCCGCTGGCGGCTCGCGCTGGTCTGCTCGATGAGCACCGTCCAGCCCGCGGCGTCCGCGGCGGAGATGATGGTGTCGGCCAGCTCCGCGAAGTACGGGAGGGACAGCTCGGGGACCGCGAGCGTGATCAGCCCGGTGCGGCGCGTGCGGAGGTTCCGGGCGGACATGTTGACGCGATAGCCCAGGTCATCGATCGCCAGCTCGACCCGCTGCCGCGTCTCTGCGCGGATGTACGGGTAGCCGTTCACCACGTTCGACACGGTCTTGATCGACACGCCCGCGCGCTGTGCCACGTCGTGCATCGTCACAGCCACGCTGCCGCCTCCGCTCCCGAGTTTTCCCACAGAGTAAGGGACGACGTCGCTCCCCCGCCGCCGATCCGCTACTGTTCAACGTTGTAGAATAGCTCCGACCCGAACAACGAGGAACAATGACGACCTCCCGCACCCGCGTGCTGCTGCACCCCGACTTCACCGTCGGCACCGTCGACCGCCGCCTGTTCGGCTCCTTCGTGGAGCACCTGGGCCGCGCGGTCTACACGGGGATCCACGAGCCGGGCCACCCGACGTCGGACGGCCACGGCTTCCGCCGCGACGTCGCCGACCTGACCCGCGAGCTGGGCGTCACGACCGTCCGGTACCCGGGCGGCAACTTCGTCTCGAACTACCGGTGGGAGGACGCCGTCGGGCCCGTGGAGCAGCGCAAGCCGTTCCTCGATCTCGCGTGGCGCACCGTCGAGCCCAACGTCGTGGGGACCGACGAGTTCCTGCAGTGGGCCGAGCGCGAGGGCATCCAGCCGATGATGGCGGTCAACCTCGGCACCCGCGGCGTCGAGGAGGCCGTGGCCCTGGTCGAGTACTGCAACGGCGAGGCCGGCACCCGCTGGGCCGACCTGCGCATCGCGAACGGCCGCGAGAAGCCGTACGGCGTCAAGCTCTGGTGCCTGGGCAACGAGATGGACGGCCCGTGGCAGGTCGGGCGCAAGGACGCGCACGAGTACGGCAAGCTCGCCCGCAACGCCGGGCGCGCGATGAAGCAGGTGGACCCGTCGATCGAGCTGGTGGCGTGCGGGTCGTCCTCCATGGAGATGCCGACGTTCGGCGAGTGGGAGCGCACCGTCCTGGAGTACACGTACGACCTCGTGGACCACATCTCGATGCACGCCTACTACCAGGAGGTCGACGGCGACCGCGCGTCGTTCCTCGGTTCCGGTACGTCGATGGACCGGTTCATCGAGAGGGTGATCGCATCGGCCGACGCCGTGGGCGCGCAGCACCGCTCGGACAAGAAGATCACCATCTCGTTCGACGAGTGGAACGTCTGGTACCAGGGCCGCTTCCCCGGCGAGGAGAACCTGCCGATCCAGCGGGACGCGCCGCGCATCATCGAGGACGTCTACTCCGGGCTCGACGCCGTGGTGGTGGGCGACCTCCTGGTCACGTTGCTGAACCACGCCGACCGGGTGCCGGTCGCGTGCCTCGCCCAGCTCGTCAACGTGATCGCGCCGATCATGACCGAGCCGGGCGGCGAGACCTGGCGGCAGCCGACGTTCCACCCCTTCGCGACGACGGCGCGGCTCGCCCAGGGCGAGGCTCTCGACCTGCGCGTGTCCTCGCCGACCATCACGACCAAGGCCCACGGCGAGGTGCCGTCGGTGACGGCCGCGGCCACGCTGTCGGACGGCGCCGTGGCGCTGTTCCTGACCAACCGCTCCGCCGAGCCGGTCGAGGTCGAGCTGGCGCACCTGGGCGCGGCGCTCGAGATCGCCGAGGGCTGGTCCATGACCGCTGACCACGAGGCCGCCGTCGCGGGGCCCGAGCACGCGGAGAAGGTGGCGGCCGAGCACTGGGGCGCGTTCGACGTCGCCGGGCGGGTGGCCGGGGGCGCTGGTGCGTCGAGCACGACGGTGACGCTGCCGCCGGAGTCCTGGACCGCCCTGTCGGGAACCCTCACGTCGGTGTGAACGTCGGTGGTCGAGCTTGTCGAGACCCGGGTCTCGACAAGCTCTGTC
>NZ_JBHUUX010000043.1:0-48279 GCF_042670845.1 Promicromonospora sp. NPDC057138
TCCCCCGGCACGGGCCTCGTCGCCCTGGACGAACGGGTCCGCCTCGCAGCAAGCTCGGCCGCAGACCGCGCCGGGCCCGCACAACCCACACCGACAGACAGGGCGATCGTGCGCAGCATCTTCGACGCGAACTCACCGCTCCTGCGGTTCCTGACCAGGGTCGCGGACCTGATGATCCTCAACATGGTGTTCGTCGCCACGTCCGTCCCGGTCGTCACGCTGGGGGCGTCGCTGACCGCTCTCAACTACACCGCCATGAAGATCGTCACGGACGAGTGCGAGTCCGTGACGGGCGACTACCTCAGGTCGTTCCGGGCGAACTTCCGGCAGGCGACCCTCCTGGGGCTGGCCGTGGCGTTCCTCGCACTGGTCCTCGCGGCCTGGTACGTGGCCGTGGAGGTCCTCGACCTCTCCGCCGTCGCCCAGTTCCTCCTGCAGGCGATCTGCTACCTGGTGGCGTTCAGGGTCGTGCTGGTCGCCCTGTACGCGTTTCCCTACCTGGCGAAGTTCGACGACAGCGTGCGTGACGTGCTGAACAACTCGCGCCGGATGTCGGCCCGCCACCTGGGCACGTCGCTGACCGTCCTCGTGGTCACCGCGCTGCCGGTCGTCATCACCGTCTACTACCCGGCGGCCACGGTCTACGGCCTGCTCTGGTTCCTGATCGGTTTCGCGGGAACAGCCCTCGTGAACGGGTTCGCGTTCACGAACATCTTCGGCAAGTACATCGCGCCCCAGGCGACCGTTTCCGTGGAAAGCGCAGGAGTGAATTGACCGAGACGACCGCGACCGCCGTCGCCCTCAGCCCCTCAGGGCTCGTGCTCGACGGCGGCGAGCAGGTGCGCCTGTGTGCCTCCCTGTTCTACTTCCGTATCCCGCGCGAGTCGTGGGCCTCCCGCCTCGAGGCGGTGCGGGAGTCGGGCTACGACCTCATCGACGTCTACCTTCCGTGGAACTTCCACGAGGTGGCCCCCGGGCGGTGGGACTTCGAGGGGCGGCGCGACGTCGCGGCGTTCCTCGACCTCGCGCACGCCGCGGGTCTGCGGGTGATCGCCCGCCCGGGCCCCTACATCTGCTCGGAGTGGGACGGCGGCGCCCTGCCCGCGTGGCTCACCCTCGAGGAGGGGCTGCAGGTCCGGCAGGCCGAGCCGCGCTACCTCGCCCAGGTCGAGGCCTGGTTCGACCAGGTCCTGCCGCTGCTCGCCGCACGCGAGCACGGGCGCGGCGGCGCGGTGGTCGCGGTCCAGCTCGAGAACGAGCTGGACTTCTTCGACTGCGCGGACCGTGCCGGGTACGTCGGCCGGCTGCGCGACCTCGCCGTGCGGCACGGGATCGGTGTGCCGCTCATCGCCTGCGCGGGGCAGGGCGACCTGACCGGCGCCACGGGCGACGTCGACGGCGTCGCGCCCGCCTTCAACTTCTACCCGGACGACCGCTCGGCGTTCGTCGAGCCCGAGGTCCGGCGCTACGCGGACCTCGTCGCGGGCCGCGGCCTGCCGCTGCTCGTCACCGAGACGAACCGGCTGCACGTCACGCTGCGGCGGCTGGTCGTCAGCGGGGCCAAGGTCGTCGCGCCGTATCTCCAGGCGTCCGGGTTCGACTTCGGGTACACGCCCTCGGTAGGCAACTGGGGCGACCCGGGCGGGTTCATGTCGCACGACTACGACTTCGGCGGGTACCTCGACCCGGTCGGCGCACCCCGCCCCGAGATGGCCGACGCCCGGGTCCTCGCCCGGGTGGCGCGCACCCTCGGGCCCGCTCTCGCCCGGGCCACCACCGCGGCCGCCGACGACGCGTACCGCGCCGACGTCGCCACGAGCGCCTCGCCGTCGCGGCTCCTGCTCGACGGCGGCGGTGAGCTGGTCGGCGTCCCGAACCTGACCGACGACGCCGGGACGGCGACCCTCCCGGCGTGGCCCGGCGGCCCCGAGGTGGCGGTGCCGCTGCCCGCGGCGTCGTGCCTGCTCGTGCTGCGCGACCTGCCGCTGGACCGGTTCGGGCTGCCGGGGACCCTACGCCTGGCGAGCGCCGACCTCGTGGGCGCCGGGCCGGAAGGGCTCGAGCTGTCGGCGGCGGGCGCGAGCGTGATCGCGTTGGAGGCCCCGGACGGCGCGCCGGTGCTGGTCGAGCTCGGCGCCCCCGAGCCGGGCGCGCCGGTCCGGGCGCGGGTCGACGCCGGGGTCGCGGGCGTGGCGTGGGACGTCGTCGTCCGCCACCCGCAGGACGTGGGCGCGGCCTCGTATGCGCCGTCGGACGTGGGCACGGCGTCGGCCGCTCATCCGCCGGTCACCGCCCTGACCAGGCTCGATCTGACCACGCGCACCGGGCTCACCGCCCGGCACGACCTGCCGCCGACGTCGGAGGCGCTGGGCGTCTACCGCGGGCGCACGCACTACGCGGCAGACCTGGCCGGAGCCGACGAGCTGCTGGTCGAGGGCGCGTCCGACATCGTCGACCTGGCGTTGGACGGCGTGGCCCAGCCGACGGTCGCCCGCTTCGGGGCGACGTTCCTCCTGCCCGCGGCCGGGGCGGCGCACCTGGACGCGACGGTCGAGACCTGGGGGCACGCCAACTTCGACGACCTCCGCCTGCCCGCCCTGCGCCTGGGGTCGCTGCGGGGGCTCGGCAGGGTGTGGTCGGTCGTCGAGCGGTCGGACGTGTCCGCCCTGTGGCAGGTGAGCGGGCAGGTAAGCGGGCGCGCGGGCGCCGCGGGCGGCTGGCCCGGCGAACCGGCCCCACTGCGCACGCTCGGGGGATGGAGCAGCACCCGTGTCGGCGATCCGACCACCTACTCGCGCGGCCTTCCCGTGGACGGGACGCACCACCACGCGCTGCGCCTGGACGGGATCGCGGGCTCGGTCAGCGTGACCGTGGACGGGGTGGCGCGCACCGTGACCGACCAGGACCCGTGGCTGCACCTCGCACCCGGCGAGGGGCACGACATCGCCGTCACCGTGCCGCACCTGCCGGGATCCTCGCTGGCCGCCGAGCTGCTCCGGCTGGAACCGGTCCGCGGCTGGGACGTCGAACCGCAGCCCGACGAGGCGATCCTCGCCGTCGCGCACGCCGACGCCGCCGGTGAGACAGTGCACCTGCCGCTGGAGCTGAGTCCCGGCGAGGAACGCTGGTTCGACGCGGCAGTGCCGCCCGGCGGGCTCTCGCTCCGGTTCGCGGGGGCCCAGGTCCGGGTCAGTGCCTTCGCCGGCGGGGAGCTGCTGGGCCGGATATGGCTCGACGACCCCGCGCGGCCACGCTTCACGGGCGGCGACGCCGGCCGGCTGTGGCTCCCCGCCGCGTGGAACACGGGGTCGATCCGGTTCCTGGTCCGCGGCACCCAGGGGGAGGAGCCGCCGGTCCTGAGCGGCGTGCGCCTTACCGCGACCCAGGAGTGAGCACAACCTCGCGAACGCGACCTGAGTTTGGTTCTCAGGTCCGAGGGCAACACTCGGGTCGTGTTCGCGGGTCGAGGCGTCAGGCGGAGAGACAGTCCTCGATGGCCGACCCGAGCAGCGAGTCCAGCAGCGCGAAGTCGGCGTCCGTCAGGTAGTTGAGCGCGGGGACGTCCTTACCCTGGTTCGCCGCGCCGCCCCCGACGGTCGCCCGGGTGTGGATCATCGGCTCCTCGGTGAGCCCCTTGGCGGTCATGAAGTCGGCGATGACGCCGTCGACCACGTAGGTGCATTGGGGAAGCCCGATCTCCTCGGCGACCACGAACTCGCCGATATCGCTGAGCGGCTGCCATGGGGTGCCGCCCTGGCTGAGCTGCGCGTACGCGGCGTCGTTCCAGTCCTCCTTGTAACAGTGGTGTGCCGAGGCCGTGCCGGCAAGGGCGATGGTCAGTGCTGCCGTGCCGGCGAGCGTGGCGAAAAGGCGCCCCGTGGCGCGTGTGGTTCTGGACATCTTCGTCGCTTTCTGGGGGTGGCCGACCCTGTCGGCCAGAGGGGTGGGGCCCGCGGGGGGTGCGGCCGGTGAGGCCCCGGCCGCAGCGCGAGGCTGAGGTGTCAGGCGGCCGGGGACGACGTGGTCCGAGCCGTCCGGACCGCCGCGGGCTACGTCTGCGGCGAGTGGCGGAGCGCCGATGTCGGTGCCCCTCTTTGAACCGTGAGCGCGTCGCGCGCCGATGTCCACCCGGGGATCGGGTGACTTACCGCGACCGGGGAGTGACCTTGGCCTGCGCGAGGACTCCGTCGACCAGCACCCGCAGCTTCCAGGCTGCCCGCGACGCGGCGTCACCACTGGTCAGGAGGGGACCGAGCGCGCGAATCGTGGGGTAGTCCTCCCCGGAGAGCGTGCTGTGGAAGTCGTCGAGCCCTGCTGGGGCCGACGCCTCCAGGGCAGACGACGCGATGTGCTGGCCGAAGAGGTCGATGGCCCAGGCGCACGCCTCGTCCGCGAGGCCGCCGTCGCGCAGCAGCCGCAGGATCTCCTCCACGATGCGCAGGGAGCTCGGGCCCGTCGTCAGCTGAGCCCGGCCGACCGTGGCCAGGTCCCTGTGTGCGGCCAGAGCGTCCGTCGCGCGCAGCACGAGGAGCTCGAGCCTGGCCCGCCAGTCGCCGTCGGCGCTGGTCGGCAGGTCGACGTCGGCGACGGCCAGGTCGTGGGCGAGTGCCATGAGCTCCTGGCGGTCCGAGACGTAGACGTAGAGCGACGCCGGGGCGGTGTCCACGGCGTCGGCCACGCGGCGCATGGTCACGGCGTCCGACCCGAGCTGGTCGACCAGCTCGAGCGCTGCGGCGACTATCGAGTCCCGGCTCAGGGGCGGCTTCGCGGGACGAGTACGCGGGGTGGCGGTCATCCACGAAGCCTACGGTTGACGTACGTCGTTCGCCACGTACAGTGTTCGCTACGAACGGTGTTCGTTACCAGCGGTGTTCGTCAAGGACGGGAGAAATCGATGGGCCAGTTGTCGACCACCCAGCTGATCGTGTTCGGCGCGAACGGGGCCACCGGCCACGTCATCGTCGAGGAGGCGTTACGTGCCGGCCACGCCGTCACCGCCGCCGTGCGTGACCCGGCCGCGTTCCGGCCGGTTCCGCCCGAGATCCGCGGCGCGAACCTCAGCGTCGTCCGGGCCGACGTGCGCGACGTCGACAGCGTCCGCGCCGCCGTCACCGGCCAGGACGCCGTCATCTCGGCGATCGGGCCCGCGGGCGGGCGCGCGGACGGGCTCTACTCCGCCGGCGCCCGCGCGCTCGTCTCGGCCATGGTCGAGTGCGGCGTCGACCGTCTTGTCGCGCTCTCCTCGAGCGGCGTGCGCCGGGACGACCCGAACCATCCGCTGTGGTATCGCGTCGTGGCCCGCACCCTGCTCGCGGAGCTCTACGCGGACATGCGCCGGATGGAGGACATCGTCCGGAACAGCCCGCTCGACTGGACCTTCGTCCGGCCGGCGCGGATCGTGGACGAGCCGCCGACGGGAGCGTTCCGCGCCCTGGACGGCTCGAATCCCCGGGGAGGCACGAGCGTCAGCCGGGTCGACCTCGCCCGGTTCGTCGTGGCAGCGGTCGACGACGAGCGCTGGTCGCGCAGCCGGCCGACCCTCGCCCGCTGAAGCGCGCGGTCAGGCGTGCGATCAGGCGAACAGGCGCCGGAACACGTTCGTGTCGGCGAGGTCGACGAGCTCGTCGCCGCGCCCCGACAGGATCGTGCGGATCGCGTACAGCGTGAAGCCCTTGGCCTGCTGGGCGGTGATCGCCGGCGGGATCGACAGCTCCTGCCGGGCGGTGACGACGTCGACCAGCGCCGGGCCGTCGTGGGCGAACGCCGCCCGCAGTGCGTCCTCGAGGTCGTCCGGCTTCTCGACCCGCTGCCCGTGGATGCCCATCGCGTTCGCGACGTCGGCGAAGTTCGGGTTGTCGAGCTGCGTGCCGTAGTTCACGAAGCCGGCGGCCTTCATCTCCAGCTCGACGAAGTTCCCGGCCCGCAGCTGCCGGCGCAGACGGTGAGCTCGCCGGTCAGGGTGGCCTCGGCCGCCGCCGCGAACGCCGCCGCCTCCTCGTGACGCACGTGCTGCCAGGTGACCCCGTCGCTGGTGCGGATGGCGTCGGTGAACCCGTTCAGGGAGTCGCCCGGCAGACCGTAGACCCGCTCGACCCCCGCGTCCTCGATGATCTCCACGATGGTCTCGGCCACGTTCGTCATTGCCTGCGCTCCCTGGGGTTCGCCTCGGTCTCGGCACCTCTGTGCCGAGGACGTTCTCGAACGTAGACGGGGTCGGAAGTGGTCGCAACGCCGGAAACGGGCAAGGGCTGTGTGGCCTCGACCACACGGCTCACCGGGAACCGGTCACGAGACCAGGTTCACGATCGTGGCCTTCGGTTCCGTCATGGCCTCGACGGCGAACCGCACACCTTCTCGTCCGATGCCCGAGTTCTTGAAGCCGCCGAACGGCATGGAGTCCACGCGTAGGTCGCTCGTGCCGTTGACGACGACGGCCCCCGCGACCAGCCGGGCGGACACACCGAACGCCGTCTCGACCGATTGGGTGAAGACCCCGGCCTGCAGCGCGTACTCACTGTTGTTGGCCGCCGAGATCGCGGTGTCGAGGTCCTCGAAGGGGATGACCGTCACGACCGGGCCGAAGACCTCGTCGGTGAGCACCTGCGAGCCCTCGGCGACGCCGGTGAGGACCGTCGGCTCGTAGAACGCGCCGCGTCGGATCCCGCCGGCGTGGACCGTCGCGCCGTCTGCGACCGCCCCGCCGACCCACCTCTCGACGCGTTGTGCCTCGGCCTGGCTGACGAGCGGACCGACGTCCGTGGCCGAGTCATGCTTGCTGCCGACCCTGAGCCGCCTGGTCCGGGCGACCGTGTCGTGGAGGAACTCGTCGTAGACCGAGGCGTGGACATAGACGCGCTGGACCGACAGGCAGTTCTGTCCGGCGACGCCGAACGCGCCGTCGACGACCGCCTCGATGGCGTCGGACACAACCGCGTCCGCGCACACGATCGTCGGGTTGTTCCCGCCGAGCTCCATCAGCATCTTCCGCGGTCCCGCGGCGGCGGTGATCTTCGCCGCGGTCCTCGGCCCACCGGTGAACGACACGAGCGCGACCCGCTCGTCGGTGACCAGTGCCTGCCCGGCCCGGGCGCTCCCGCAGACCACGGCGACTCGTCCCGCCGGCACGCCGGCCGAGAGCAGGAGGTCGACGAACGCCAACGACGTGAGCGGCGTGTGGTCCGAGGGCTTGAGGACGACGCCGTTGCCGCCGATCAGCGCCGGCCCGAGCTTGTGCGCCACCAGGTTGAGCGGGTCGTTGAACGAGGTCAGCGCGGCAACCACGCCGACGGGCTCGCGGGTGAACCAGCCGACCCTGCCACGACCGCTCCGGCTCGCCGAGAACGGGATTGTCTCACCGGTGAGGACCGGCCCGGCTTCGGCCGAGAGCCGCAGGGTCTCCACGCAGCGGACTACCTCGCGCTCTGCTTCCGCGAGGGTCTTGACGCCTTCGGAGGCGATGAGGTGGGCGAACCGAGCCGAGTCCTGCGCCAGCAGCCGTGACGCCTGGTGGAGAGCCTCGCTGCGGGCCCACAGCGGCCAGTCCTGGTTCGCGAGCGACTCCTGGACGCCGGACACCGCGGCCGCGACGTCCGCCGGGGTGGAGTCAGCGACGTACCCCAGCAGCCGCCCGTCCTCCGGATCGGTGACCGGAAGTCTGAGGTCGTCGCGCTGCCAGGAGCCGCCGATGAAGGCCCCGCCGGGCACGGCCAGGTCGGGAACGGGATCGCCGGCGAGCCGAGGCTCGTCGGCGAGCTCCTCGGTCACCGCCGACTGGTTCGATGCGTTCATGTCCGGGCTCCTCAGCTGAACCGGTCGACGACCTTGGCGTAACCGCCGATGATCGGAAGGAACCAGGGCGGTCCGAAGTGGCCGGGCACGGCGGGGTGCGGCAGGTGCTCCCACAAGTTCCGGGACGGCTTTCCGAGCATCGACAGCGCCATCTGCTTGCCCATGTAGGTCGCCATCTGGACCCCGTGGCCGCTGTAGCCGAGCGAGTAGTGCACCCCGTTGCGCTCCCCGGCATGCACCATCTGGTCCATGGTGAGGTCGACGAGCCCGCCCCAGGTGTAGTCGATGCGCGCCGAGGAGAGAAAGGGGAACACGGCGCTCATCGCGCGCTTGAGGATCTCGGCACTCTTGAGGTCGGAGTCCGGGCTGGACAGTGCGAACCTGGCCCGGCCTCCGAAGAGCAGGCGGTTGTCCGGCGTGAGGCGGAAGTAGTAGGTGAGCATCTTGTTGTCGGCGGCCTGCCGGTTGCGGGGCAGGATCCGCTGGGCCGTCTCGATCGGCAGGGGCTCCGTCACGATGATGAAGCTGCCGACCGGGATGGTCCGCCGCTGCAGCCACGGCGTCAGCGATCCGGTGTAGCCGCTGGTCGCGACCAGGACCCGGTCGACGTCGATCACGCCGCGCGTCGTGCGGACCGAGTGGCCGCCTCCTGGACGAGCGGCCAGCTCGGTGACCTGGGCGTCCTCGCAGATCGTGACCCCTGCACGAGTGCCGGCCTCGGCGAGACCGTGCGCGAGCTTGCCGACATGGACCCCGGCTCCCAGCGGGTCCACCATGCCGCCGGCGTAGAAGTCGGTGCCGATCTCGCTGTGGAGGTCCGGCTTGTCGACGACGGTCACGGAGTAGTCCGCGAGCTTCGCCAGCGTCTCCTGCGTCTGGCGCATCTGGCCGACCTGCTTGGCGTTCATGGCCAGCGTCAGCTTGCCGGAGCGCTGGAAGTCGCAGTCGATCGAGTGCTCCTTCACCAGCTCCTCGATCGTGTCGATGGCCTGGTTGTACTCCGAGAACATCTCGAGGGCACGGGCCTGGCCGTACCGCTTGATGGCCTTGCCGAGCCCGATCGCGAGACCGGTGGTGGCCATACCGCCGTTGCGACCCGAGGCGCCCCAGCCGACCGTGTGCGAGTCGAGCACGACCACGGACGCGCCGTGCTGCGCGGCCTCGAGGGCGGCGGACAGGCCGGTGAAGCCTGCGCCGACGATGGCGATGTCGGCGCGCTCGGGCACGGGGGTCCGGCGGTAGTCACCGGACGGCGTCGCGGTGTCGAGCCAGTAGGGCGTAAGCTTCACTTTTCCTCCTGGGGTGCGCCGCGTCAGATGCCGAGGAGCGAGTTGAGCTCGTCCAGGGACTTCACGGTGGTGTAGTTGTAGGCCGGGCTCTGAACGTCGTAGCCACGGTCGAGGTAGACCTTGTTCGTGAACCCGAGGTCGTCGGCGGGCATCAGGTCGTAGCGCACGTGCGAGGAGACGTGGAGGAACTCCTCCGGCTTGGCGCCGAGCTGGTCGAGCATGTACTCGAACGCCTGGTAGCGCGGCTTGTAGAAGCCGGCCTGCTCCGCGGTGTAGACCGCGTGGAAGTTCGCCCCCAGCTTGGGGACGGAGACGTCGAGGTACTTGGTGTCGGCGTTGGACAGGATCACGAGGGCGAAGTTGTCGCCGAGCTTCTTCAGCGGCGCGGGGACGTCGTCGTGCGGCTCCCAGGTGAGCACGGCGGCGGCCAGCTGCTGGCCGGCGTCCTCGTTGACCTCGAGCCCCCACTTCTTGCAGGTCCGCGCATAGGCGTCGTGCAGGACCTGGTCGTAGGCGTAGAACTCGCCGCAGACCTGGTCGTAGCGGTACTTGCGGAAGTCGGTGAGGAAGACCTCGGTCTGGTCCTCGGTCAGCCGGTCGCCGAGCAGGCGCCGGGTGGTGCTGGCGATCTCGAAGTAGATCAGCGTGCCGTAGCAGTCGAAGGACACGTACTTCGGGCGGGGGATTGAGGTCGACATGGTTCGTTCCCATCGGTGTGCGGTGCGGTGGTGCGCGGTGCGGTGGTGCGCGGCGCCGACGTTGGCGCTCAGCGAACATAGCGCAGACGCCGACGATTGTCGACAGTCGGCAGCATGCCGTTGACAGTTGTCATCCGGTGACGGAGAATCTGGAGGCAATGCGGCGGCTGCCGACCTTCGGTGCCGGCGATGACCGAGGGGAGTCGATCGTGGCGGTGTCCGGTCTGAATGCGCTGAAGACGCTCGAACGAAAGTCGACCTCTGAGCGCATCAGCGAAGAGCTGCGGCAGATGATCATCGAGGGGCGGCTCAGGCCCGGCGAACAGCTTGCCGAGACTCGGATCGCCGAGCTGCTCGACGTGTCCAGAGCCCCAGTGCGTGAGGCGCTCCAGCAGCTCGTCCAGCAAAAGCTGCTGGTCTCCGCACGCAACCGGGGTGTCTCGGTGGCGCGCTTCACGGCCTCGGACATCTGGGAGATCTACGACGCACGAAGCGCGATCGAGAGCCATGCGGCCGGCCGGATCATCGACGGCGGGCCGGGCGCCCGGGCCCGTGCGACCGACGCCTTGCAGGCGGTGCGAGACAGGCTGCGCAGCGCGCTGAAGCAGGGCGATCACCGGAAGATATCGGCCGCTGACCTTGACTTTCATGCCACTCTGGTCGCCTCTGCGGGCAACTCGCGCCTCGTCGACGCGTACTCGATCCTCTCCGCCCAGGCCCTGGCGTGCATCAACCGGCTCGAGATCGCGATGCCGTCCGGTGACGAGCTCATCGACGAGCACGGCCTCCTCATCGACGCCCTCGCGGCGGGCGAGCGAGAGGCGTTGCTCAAGGCCATCAATGACCACCTGACCCTGGCCGCGAGCCACCTCACCGGGCCGCAGCCCTCGACCAACTGAGCTCCGACCGACCTCGCTGACCGGCGCTCGTCGCGCCCACCGATCCGCGTAGGCGCGACACTCGCGCGAGCCACTATGACGACGCCCGCCTCCAGGACCCGCAGCTGCCGGTCTCGGGGGCGGGCGTCCTGTCGTTCCGCCTGGAGTTGAGCGTGCTTCGAGTGCGGTGAGAAAAGTTGTCTACCGGCGAGTGTCGACAATCTGCGATCCGCGTGGTTGTATATGGGCCAGCCATTCCACCGCTGAAAGGGAACGACCATGAGAGTGCAAAGAAGCAGGCTCGCCGCGTCAGTCTTGGGCGCCGCGCTGCTGATGACGGCCAGCGGGTGCGGCGCCACGACCGCCACCCAGGAGGCCCCTGGCGCCGACGCCACCTCCGCCGAGGAGCTGCCGCAGGTGGAGGCCAGCCCGGAGGCGATCGAGCTGTTGCCGGCAGACCTGCAGGACGGCGGCACGATCACCATGGCCGCGGACCTGCACTACCCGCCCACCTCGTTCCTCGCCGAGGACAACAAGACGCCGGTCGGCTACAACGTCGACATCGCCCACCTGCTGGGTGAGGCGCTCGGGCTCGAGGTCGAGGTCAAGAACGTGACCTGGGACGGAGTGATCCCCGGTATCGCCGCGCACCGCTACGACTTCACCGCCACCAACATGACTCCGACCCCGGAACGGCTCGAGGTGCTGGACATGATCACCTACTGGTCGGCCGGGTCGTCGCTCCTTGCGGCCAAGGGCAACCCGCTGGGCCTGAGCCTGACCGACCAGTCCATGTGCGGGAAGAAGATCTCGGTGATGGCCGGTAGCTCGCAACAGGAGACGTACCTGCCCCAGATCTCCGAGGCGTGCGAGGCCGCCGGCGAGGACGCCGTCGAAGCCGTGGTCCTGGCGGACGTCCAGGGCGCGCTCACCCAGCTCGCCTCCAAGCGCATCGACGGTGTCTTCTCCGACACCTCGCAGCTTGCCTGGGCGGCGAAGCAGCAGCCGCAGGCGTTCGAGCTGCTCTCCCCGCAGTATCAGAAGAAGGAGGGTGACGACATCGTCGCCGTCGGTCTCCCCAACGACTCCCCGCTCACCCCGGCGTTGCATGCCGCGATGCAGGACCTGATAGACAACGGGGCCTACCAGGCCGCGCTGGACCGGTGGGGGCTGGGCGCGGGAGCGATTCCTACCTCCGAGCTCCTGAAGTAGATCGATGGCTCCGGACATCGGCGTGCTCGACAAGAGCCGCTCCGAGGAGGCGAAAGCAATGGATGCCACTGACAAGCCGCGGCTGCACCGGCGTGGGCCGCTCGAGTACGCGGCCTGGGCGGCGTGCGTGCTGGTGGCCGGCGGGCTGGCCCACACCCTGGTCACGAACGAGAACTACCAGTGGGAGGTGGTGGGCCAGTACTTCACGGCTCCGACGATCCTGGAGGGCCTTCGGCTGACGATCGTCCTGACGATCCTGGCGATGTTCTTCGGGGGCATCCTGGGCATGGTCGTCGCCGTGATGCGGGCCTCGACGGTGCGCCCGGTCCAGCTCCTGGCGTCGGGCTACATCACCTTCTTCCGGGGAACGCCGGTGCTGGTGCAGCTGATCTTCTGGTTCAACATCGCCGCGCTGTACCCGAACATCGCGGTCGGGATCCCGTTCACGGGCATCTCGCAAGCGGTCGACGTGAACGTGCTGATGAGCGCGACCACCGCGGCGATCATCGGCCTGTCGCTCAACGAGGCGGCCTATCTCGCGGAGATCATCCGCGGTGGCTTCGCGTCGGTGGACAAGGGCCAGATCGAGGCGGCCGACTCGCTCGGGATGAGCGCCCGGACGAAGCTGTTCCGGGTGATCATCCCGCAGGCGATGCCTACCGTCGTCCCCGCGACCGGCAACCAGATGATCGGGATGTTCAAGGAGACGTCGCTGGTCAGCGTGCTGGGTGTGGCCGAGCTGCTACAGAGCACCCAGCTGATCTACGCCCGCACCTACCAGACCATCCCGCTGCTGATCGTGGCCTGTCTCTGGTACCTCATCATGACGCTGGCCCTCAGCTACCCCCAGTCCTTGATCGAGAAGCGCTACTCGCTGGTGAAGTCGCGGGTGAGCAGCGAAGCCGCGGTCGACCCGGTGCCGCTGGGTGGTGAGGCGCGATGAACGGCGACGGAACCGTCTACGCCCGCGGGCTGCGCAAGTGCTACGGCGACCGGGTGGTGCTCGGCAGCATCGACCTGGACGTCGAGTGCGGCGAGATCGTGTGCATCATCGGCCCCAGCGGGTCGGGCAAGTCCACGCTGCTCCGTTGCGTCGACGGGCTCGAGGAGGCCGACCGGGGGATTCTCAGGGTGAACGGCGAGGACCTCGGGTTCGTCGAGACCGACACCGCCTACCGCGCCCGCAGCCGCAAGGAGGTGGCGATGCAGCGCACCCGGATCGGCATGGTCTTCCAGCAGTTCAACCTGTTCCCGAACATGACCGCGCGGGAGAACGTGATGGCCGGCCCGGTGCTGGTCAAGGGTGTCGCCAAGAAGGCGGCGGCCTCGCGAGCGGACTCGCTGCTGGCGGACGTCGGCCTGTCCGGACACGGCGACCACTATCCGTGGCAGCTCTCCGGCGGCCAGAAGCAGCGCGTGGCGATCGCCCGTGCGCTGGCCATGGACCCGAACGTGATGCTCTTCGACGAACCCACCAGTGCCCTGGACCCGGAGCGGGTCGGGGAGGTACTCGCGGTCATGAAAGGCCTGGCCGAGCGGGGGATGACCATGCTGGTGGCCACTCACGAGATGGGCTTCGCCAAGGAGGTGGCCGACACCGTGATGTTCATGGACGGCGGCGTGGTCGTGGAGCAGGGACCGCCCGCGGAGGTGCTGGGCAACCCCAAGGAAGCTCGGACGCAGAAGTTCCTGGAAAAGGTGCTGTGATGTCGGACGGTCCGCTTGCGGTCATCGGCGTCGGCAGTGTCGGCAGCATGGCGCTGTGGCAGGCCTCGAAGCTGGGCGTCCCCGCGGTCGGCTTCGAGGCGGTCTCCCCGGCGCACCCCCGCAGCGCCGTGGGTGGCGACACCCGGCTGTTCCGGATGACCTTCCGAGGGGAGCACAACTTCTATCCCGTGCTCCAGCTCGCCGAGCGGCTCTGGCGGAGCCTCGAGGAGGAGTCCGGGCAGGAGGTCTTCACCCAGTGCGGGGGGTTGTCGATCGGTGAGGTCGACGGGCCCTACATCCCGGCGCTGCTCGACTCGATCAAGCGTACCGGGGCACCACACGAGATCCTGGACCACGCCGAGATGGCGAGCCGTTACCCCCAGCACCGTCTGGCGCCGGGGGAGTGCGGCATCCTCGACACGCGAGCCGGGGTCCTTCGTACCGATCGCGCCGTCCTCTCTGCCGTCGACCTGGCCCGCCAGAACGGTGTGGAGATCATCAAGGACGCGCCGGTCCGCGAGGTCCGAGAGCTCTCCGACGGCGTACTCGTCTCGACGGACGACGGGAGCTGGACGTTCGACCGGGTGATCGTGGCCTCGGGCTCCGGGTCCGGGACCTTGCTGCCTGCCTACCTCCAGCGGCAGGTGCACCGAGAGCGCATGTTCCTCACGTGGTTCGCCGCCCACGACCCCAAGCAGTTCGTTCCCGATGCCTTCCCGATCTTCATCCGGATCACCGGCGACCGTTCCATGTACGGCGCACCGACGATCGACGGTTCTACGGTGAAGGCGACCCTGGACGGGCGAGGAGTGACGGTGGCGGACGGCGACCCGATCGCCCGGGAGCTCACGCCTGCCGAGGTCGCGGAGTCGCTGGACACGGTCCAGGAGTTCTTCCCCGGTCTGATCCCCGAGATCGTCCGGTCGGACGCCTACCCCGATCTCTGCACGTCCGACTCCACCGGACTCCTGGGGCCGGTTCCGGGCAGCGAGCGCATCTACTGCGCCACCGGGTTCTCCGGCGCCGGCTTCAAGATGTCGTCCGCCCTGGGCGCCATCGCCACCTCGGAAGTGCTGGCGGCGGAGCCGCTCGTGGATGGTCTGGACTTCCTTCGTCCGGAGCGGTTCGCCCCAGCCGGCTGACCGGACGGAGTCAGGGCCGCTCGCGACGTCCCGTCGGTGCGGCCGTGAGCTCAGTCGCGACCGTCCAGGATCTCGATGACCCGCCGGGCGTTGGTCTCGATGTGGCCGCGCACGTGCTGCACGGCGGTGGCGGTATCGCCGGACTCGATGGCCTCGAGGATCGTCCGGTGCTCGGCGAGGATGTCGTCTGGGTGCTCGAACTCGCGGTCCTCCAGCGACAGCACCGTCAGGTAGAAGCGGAGCTCGACCATGAGCTCGGCGTAGAACTCGTCGAGGCGGCTGCTGCGCAGCATCGCGACGATCGCGGAGTGGAATGCCAGGTCCAGGTCGACGATACGAAGCGCGTCGTGCGAGGACGCTGCCTCGACGAGCTCGTCGTACGCCGTCCTCAGTGCCGACAGCTCAGGCTCCTCCGCGGGGCTTGAGACGGCCGCCGTCTCCAGCACCTCGCGGGCGGTGTAGAGGGCGTCGACCTTCTCCGGAGTGGGTGAGATGACCACGGCGCCGCGGTTGACCTGGTACTGCACCAGGCCGCTCTGCTCGAGGATCCGGACCGCCTCCCGCACGGTGTTGCGGGCGACACCCAGCTCCGTGGCTATCGCGCTCTCCCGCAGTCGGTCGCCGGGCGCGAACGCGCCGGCGACGATCCGTGAGGCGAGGCCTGCGGCCAGAGCCTGCGCGGCCGTGGACCGCTGCACCACCAAACCTTCGAGTGCTGACATGACATGAAGGATAGCCGTCTCGAGCCTCTTGTGCATTACAGCGCAACTGTCCTACAGTTGCGCACATGGTCACGACAAGACTTCCGGGCGACGCGCTCTGGAACCCCCAGGCTCATATGCCGACCGCACGGGCCAAGCGACTCGTGCTGACGGGCGGTGAGGGTGCGTGGCTGGTGAGCTCGACGGGTCAGCGTCTCCTCGACGCCACCGCCAGCCTGTGGCACGCGAACATCGGCCACGGACGAGCTCGTCTCGCCGACGTCGCGTACCACCAGATGCGGAAGCTGGAGACTTACCACACGTTCGGTCGCTTCGCGAACGAGCCGGCCCTTCTCCTCGCCGACCGCCTCGCCGAGCTCGGGCCGGTGCCCGGCGCCAAGGTCATGCTCACCAGTGGTGGCTCCGACTCGGTCGACCTGGCGTGCAAGCTGGCCCGCCGGCACTGGCAGCTCGAGGATCGTCCCGAGAAGACGATGATCCTCAGCCGCGTCGGCGCCTACCACGGGCTCCACGCCTACGGCACCAGCGTGGCGGGCCTGCAGTACAACCGGGACGGCTACGGCACCTCCTCGCTGGTCCCGGAGACCGCGCGGGTCGCCACCAACGACATCGCGGCGGTCCGGCGGTCGGTCGCCGAGATCGGCCCGGAGAACATCGCCGCGATCATCGCCGAGCCGGTCATCGGCACGGGAGGTGTCATCGGCCCCGCCGAGGGCTACCTCCAGGGGCTGCAGGACCTCTGCCGGCGCCACGACATCCTGTTCATCGCCGACGAGGTGATCACCGGCTTCGGCCGGACCGGCCACCAGTTCGCGTCGCACCGGTGGGACATCCAGCCCGACATGGTCACGATGGCCAAGGGCATCACCTCCGGCTACGCCCCCCTGGGCGGGGTCCTCGTGTCGCCACGCATCTCAGAGCGGTTCTTCGAGGGCGCGGACGCGCCGATCTTCCGTCACGGCCTCACGTACTCCGGTCATGCCACGGCCTGCGCGGTAGCCCTCGCCAACCTGGACGTGATCGACGAGGAGGGCCTGGTCGAGCAGGCGGGCCGGCTCGAGACCGTGCTGGCGAAGGCAGTCGAGCCCCTGCGCGACCACGAGCTCGTCGAGGAAGTGCGTTCCGGAGCGGGCTTCATGGCGGGCATCCACCTGCACGACGGCGTCAGTGGCGACGCGATCGCCGAGACCTGCACGGACGCCGGAGTCCTGATCCGGGTCATCCACGACAACACGCTGCAGATCTGCCCGCCCTTCGTCACCACCGAGGACGAGGTCGAGCTGATCGCCGGCACCATCACCCAGGCGCTCGACGCCTACCAGCACTAGGAGAAGAATCCATGCGCATCTCAGTGGTCAGGGAGATCAAGCCCGCGGAGCGCCGCGTGGCGCTGACCGACGCCGGGGCACGCGCCCTGGTCGCGGACGGCCACGACGTGCTCGTCGAGCGCGGCGCCGGCGTCGGATCGGGTATCCCGGACGAGGACTACGAACGGGCCGGGGCCAAGATCGTCAGCACCGACGACGCCTGGGCGGCAGAGCTGGTGGTCAAGGTCAAGGAGCCCGTGGCCGCCGAGTACGGCCTGCTGAGTGAGGAGAGCGTCCTCTTCACCTACCTGCACCTGGCCGCCGACCGACCGCTGACCCAGGCGCTCCTCGACAACCGCGTCACGGCCATCGCCTACGAGACGGTCGTCGACGACCGCGGCGAGCTGCCGCTCCTCAAGCCGATGAGCGAGGTCGCCGGGCGCCTTGCCGCTCACGCCGCCGGGCAGTACCTCATGCATCCGTACGGTGGACCCGGCCTGCTTCTCGGGGGCTCGCCCGGCGTCCCGCCCGCCAAGGTCACCGTGCTCGGCGGGGGAGTGGTCGGCACCCAGGCAGCCTCGCTCGCCGTGGGCATGCGGGCCGACGTCACGATCCTGGACACCTCGTCGCGCCGGGTGCGCGAGCTCGAGGAGCTCTTCGGCAGCTCCGCGCACGTCCTGCAGTCGGCAGGCGGACCGGCGATCACCGCGCTCCGCGACGCCGACGTCGTGATCGGAGCCGTGCTCGTACCCGGAGCGGCGGCGCCGAAGCTCCTCACTCGGGGCGACCTCGGCCTGCTCAAGGCAGACGCACTCCTCATCGACGTCGCCATCGACCAGGGAGGCTGCTTCGAGACGTCGCGGCCCACCACCCACGATGCGCCGACCTACGTGGTGGACGGCATCACCCACTACTGCGTGGCCAACATGCCAGGCGCCGTGCCGCGCACGTCGACCCGGGCGCTCACGAACGCGACGCTGCCCTACGTGCGCCGCCTCGCCGGGCTCGGCGTGGACGAGGCGCTCGAGCGCGACCCGGGCCTGCGGAGCGGCCTCAACACCCGAGCCGGAACCATCACCCACGACGCCGTCGCCGCGGCATTCAACTGAGCGCGGAGAAGGAGACAGAAATGACCCGGACAGAAGTCGCCGCAGAACGCGCGACCAACGACGTGACCGAGGTGCTGGCGGGCGTGCCCCGAGACCTCTTCCTCGGCGGCAGGTGGGTGCCCGCCGCGAACAGGGATCGGATGCCGGTGATCAACCCCGCCACCGAAGAGGTGCTCACGGAGGTCGCCGACGCCGGCGCGCAGGATGCACTGGCAGCCCTGGAAGCGGCCGAGCGGGCCCAGGAGTCCTGGGCCCGAACCTCCGCCCGGACGCGGTCGGAGATCCTCTACCGCGCCTTCGAGCTGACCGTCGAGCGCACCGAGCAGCTGGCGCTGCTCATGACGCTCGAGATGGGCAAGCCGCTGGCCGCTGCGCGCGGCGAGGTCGCCTACGCCGCGGAGTTCTTCCGCTGGTTCGCCGAGGAGGCGGTCCGGATCGACGGGGGCTACGCCCACCGCCCCGACGGGGCCGCGCGGAACCTGCAGGTCAGGCAGCCGGTCGGTCCCTCCCTGCTGATCATCCCGTGGAACTTCCCGCTGGCGATGGGTGCCCGAAAGCTCGGCCCGGCGATCGCAGCAGGCTGCGTCAGCATCCTGAAACCTGCTCCCCAGACGCCGCTCTGCTCGCTGGCGCTCGCGGAGATTCTCGCCGAGGCCGGCCTCCCGGACGGCGTGCTCAGCGTCGTGACCACCAGCCGCGCCGCGGACGTCGTCACGCCGATGCTGGAGAGCGGGATCATCCGCAAGCTGTCCTTCACCGGGTCCACCGAGGTCGGCAAGCTCCTGCTCGCCCAGGCGGCCCGAAGTGTCCTGCGCACCTCGATGGAGCTCGGCGGCAACGCGCCGTTCCTCGTGCTCGAGGACGCGGACCTCGACCGGGCGGTCGACGCGGCGTTCGACGCGAAGATGCGGAACATGGGCGAGGCCTGCACGGCCGCCAACCGGTTCTTCGTGCACACGACCGTCGCCGAGCAGTTTGCGGGACGGCTGGCCGAACGCATGGGCGCCCTGACCGTCGGCGACGGCACGCAGGACGGAGTCGACGTCGGACCGCTGATCGACGAGCCCAGCTGCGAGAAGGTGCGCGCGCTGGTCGACGAGGCCGTGGACCGCGGTGCGTCGGTCCTCGTCGGCGGCGGTCGCCCCGACCGACCCGGTTACTTCGCGGAGCCGACGGTCCTGACGGGCACCGACCCGGGGAGCGCGCTGGCGCGCACCGAGATCTTCGGGCCCGTCGCCGCGATCCAGACCTTCACCAGCCTCGACGACGCGATCCGCCGGGCGAACGACACCGAATGGGGCCTGGTCGGGTACGTCGCCACCCAGGACCTCGACAACGCGCTCAACGTGGCTGAACGCCTGGAGGTCGGCATGGTCGGCATCAATACCGGCGTCGTCTCGACGCCTTCGGCGCCGTTCGGCGGCGTCAAGCAGTCCGGCCTCGGGCGTGAGGGCGGCCGGATCGGGATCGACGAGTTCCTCGAGACCAAGTACATCTCGATCCCGGTGCGGCCATGAGCGGCCCGCGCGCGTACACCGTCGACGTGATCGCCGGCGACGGGATCGGCCAGGAGGTCATGCCCGCGGCGATCACCTGCATCGACGCTATCGCTCCCGCCCTGGGCTTCACGGTCACCTGGCGGGATCGGCAATGGGGCTCGGACCACTACCGTGCCAACGGCCGGATGATGCCGGTGGACGGCCTCGACCAGCTCGCCACCGGTGACGGCATCCTGCTGGGTGCGGTCGGCGCTCCCGACATCCCGGACGACGTCACGCTCTGGGGTCTGCTGATCCCGATCCGCCGGGAGTTCCAGCAGTACGTCAACCTGCGCCCGATACGGATCCTCCCGGGCGTGATCTCGCCCATCGCCGGTCTGGACGAGCTCGACCTCGTCGTCGTCCGGGAGAACGTCGAGGGGGAGTACTCGGAGATCGGTGGCCGGGTCTACCGCGGGCGCCCGGAGGAGACGGCGATCCAGGAGGCGGTGTTCAGCCGGACCGGGATCGAGCGGGTCGCGACGTACGCCGTCGACCTCGCGAGCCGGCGCCAGGGACGCCTCGTCTCCGCGACCAAGTCCAACGGCATCATCCACACGATGCCGTTCTGGGACGAGGTCGTCCGGGAGTGTGTCGACGCGAGCTCTGGCGTGACGCTGGAGAGCGTCCTGATCGACGCGCTGGCCGCGCGGGTCGTGCTCAAGCCCCGGACGCTCGACGTCATCGTCGCGTCGAACCTCTTCGGCGACATCCTCTCCGATCTGGCGGCCGCCGTCGCCGGGTCGATCGGTGTGGCCCCGAGCGCCAACCTGAACCCGCCGCGCCAGTACCCGTCGATGTTCGAGCCGGTGCACGGTTCCGCGCCCGACATCGCCGGCCGGGGCATCGCGAACCCGGTGGGTCAGATCTGGGCATCAGCCATGATGCTCGAGCACCTCGGCGAGCCCCTCGGCGCCCAGATCCTGGTCGACGGCATCGAGTCGGCACTGGCAGAGGGCGTCCGTACGGCGGACCTGGGCGGCACAGCCACGACGACCGAGGTCGCGGACGCCATCACGCGCCACTGCCTGGACGCTCTCGCGACGACAGTCGGGCGCGCATGAGTACCGGCAGTGATCTCGCCGACGAGGTTCGTCTCGAGCGCGATCTGCTCGGCGGCTACGCCGTACCCGCCTCGGCGCTCTACGGGGTCCACACCGCCCGGGCACTGGCGAACTTCGACGTCACCGGTGACACGCTCGCGCGCTACCCGCTGCTGGTCGAGGCGCTGGCGGCGGTCAAGCAGGCCGCGGCCGCGGCCAACCGCCGGTGCGGGCGGCTGGACCCGAGGATCGCGACAGCGATCATCGGCGCCTGCGAACAGGTGCGCCGGGGTGAGCACCACGACCAGTTCGTGGTCGATCCCCTCCAGGGTGGGGCCGGCACCTCGACGAACATGAACGCGAACGAGGTCATCGCCAACGTCGCCCTCGAACGACTCGGGCGGGACCGGGGCGCGTACGACGTCGTGCACCCGCTCGAGCACGTCAACCTCGGACAGAGCACGAACGATGTCTACCCCACGGCGGTCAAGCTTGCGCTGCACCGAGCCGCGGGAGACCTCCAGGAGTCGTTGGGGCTCGCGCAGCGGGCCTTCGCCGCCAAGGCGGAGGATCTCGCGACGACCGTCAAGCTCGGTCGCACCCAGCTGCAGGACGCCGTCCCGATGACGCTGGGCCAGGAGCTCGGCGCCTTCGCCGGCATGCTGGCGAAGGAGAGAGCTGCGCTGGCCGGCGCCCGCCGGCAGCTGTGCGAGCTGAACCTGGGAGGGACCGCGATCGGGACGACGCTCAACGCGCACCCCGACTTTCGGGTCTACGCCCTGGCGGAGCTGAGGAGCATCACAGGCATCGCGGAGCTGTGCTCGGCGGCCGACCTCGTCGAGGCCACCCAGGACACCGGGGCCTACGTCCACCTGTCCGGCGTCATGAGGCAGACGGCCGTCAAGCTCTCCAAGATCTGCAACGACCTGCGGCTGCTGAGCTCGGGCCCGCGTGCGGGCCTCCACGAGATCAGTCTCCCGGCGGTCCAGGCGGGGTCGAGCATGATGCCCGGCAAGGTCAACCCGGTCATCCCGGAGCTCGTCAACCAGGTTGCGTTCGAGGTCATCGGCAACGACCTGACCGTGACGCTCGCGGCGGAGGCCGGGCAGCTCCAGCTCAACGCGTTCGGGCCCGTCATCGCGCGTTCGCTGCTGGATGGTGCGGCGCACCTCGCCGCGGCCGTGCGTGCTCTCGCCACGCGCTGCGTCGGTGGCATCGCCGTCAACCGCGAGCACCTGGCGAACCTCCTGCCGGACTCCCTCGTCACCGTGACCCACCTCAGCCCGGTCCTCGGCTACGCGCGGGCAAGCGAGCTCGCCGTCGAGGTGGGCTCGGCTGGTGGGGGAGTCCTTGACCTGGCTGTGCGCAAGGGCCTGCTCGACGACGTCCAGGTTCGGCAGATCGAGGAAGACGCGGGGTTGGTCGGCCGATGAGCATCGCGCGAAGGGTGGCGGTGGTCACCGGGGGAAACCGGGGGATCGGGCTCGAGATCTGCCGGCAGCTCGCCGGCCTCGACTACCACGTGGTGCTGACGGCCCGGGACGCCGACCGCGCTGACGAGCAGGCCCGATCACTGGACGCCTCGTGCACCGGTGAGGTCAGCGGCCTGGGCCTCGACGTCGTGGACGGGCCATCGGTCGAGGCGGCGTTCCGGCACGTTCGGAAGCAGCACGGCCGGATCGACGTGCTCGTGAACAACGCTGGTATCGCGGTCGACGGCGCGGAGCACCGGCCGTCCTCGCCGGACTTCACGCGCATCCGGCGCACCCTGGAGACGAACCTCCTCGGCGCCTGGCGGTGCTGCGCCGAGGTCGTCCCGTCGATGCGGGCGCGCGGCTACGGCCGGATCGTCAACCTGAGCAGCACGATGGCATCGCTCGAGCTGACCCGATCGTCGACCTCCCCCGCCTACCGCATCTCGAAGACCGGGCTCAACATGCTCACCCGGACGCTGGCCATCGAGCTGAATGGCACCGGCATCCTGGTCAACGCCGCATCACCCGGGTACACGCGGACCGACATGAGCCCCGACGCGGAGCGACCGGTCGAAGCTGGAGCAGACACGCCGGTCTGGCTCGCCACGCTGCCGGGCACCGGACCAACCGGACAGTTCTTTCTGGACAGGCGAGCCCTCGCCTGGTGAGTGCTGTGTTCCCGATGTCTGACAATGGGTAGATGATCTCCACCGAGCTTGCCGCGAAGCTGCGTGACGCCGGCCTGGTCTGGAACCCGGTCGACGGCGACCAGTTCCGCATCGCCGCGCCCGAGCTCGCGGCCGACATCTTCACCGTGAGCACGATGACGATCGAGGCGCACGAGTTCCCGACGGGCACGATCCTCGGCTTCAACGGGACCACCGAGTGGGCGCTCGACTCCGTAGCGATCGAGGACGCCCTCTGGCTGCCGCGCGAGGACCAGCTGCGAGCCCTCCTGCGCTCCAGCTTCCGCGCCCTGCGCCGGACCGACGGCGTCTACGAGGTCGAGGTCGAGACGCTCGGGCGGTCGCATGTCTATGCCGACCCGGAGCCCGCAGACGCCTATGGCCAGGCGCTGCTCGCGCTCATCGAGCTCAGCCGCTGACGCACCGCAGACCAGGCGCCCTGGGCTGCGACCTGGACGTCGGCATTGCTGGTACGGGAGCATGGCGAGATGCGTCCAGAGGACCTGAACGATTTCTATAGTTTATCGGCTCAGGTAATACCAGTCCTTGTGTTGCTTGTCGCGATTGAAACGAGATGGTACCCAGCTTGTGAGCGCGGGGCTCGATCGAGAATATGCGATCGAGGTGTTCCGGTGGGTTGATCACGAAGGGCTGTACAGGCTCCACCTAGCTCGCTTGTACCTCAGAGCTTCCGTGAGCAGCATCCGTAGCGGGGCCTTTGGATATCTGGTGCCCTTCGCGCTGTCGTGTGAGATGTTCGCGATTATCGGGGTTCTCACGGACTGGCCTCGCGTGTTCGAGATCGTCATCGTCGTCCTCGTTTTGATTGCAGTGTTCGCTCTGGTTGCCATCGCGACTGACGCGCTGGCCTTCGCGACCCGCGGCAAGGACGACGAAAAGGATGACGGCTCGGTCCCGGAAGAGGCGACGCTCTAGTTATTCGGGGCCGCCGGCCACGTGCGCTTCGCCTCCAGGATCCAAAATGCTGAGAAGAGGCCGATCTCCCATGCTTCGAGCACGATCACCGTGTACGGCGAGTGCAGGGCCGCAAGGACCAAGGCGATCGGGACCCCTGTGAGCATCAGGAAGAATATCGTGCGATAGGTGCTGACACCTGGCCCGCTTCCGCCGAAGGGACCCGGCCAGGCGTGGCTGGCCACGGCCGCCGCCAGGCTCACGAAGAGCAGGATGGCCGCGGAAAGATGGATCCACTTGAAGCTGTCGTCCACGAATCCGTTGACAATGACGAGAACGAGAAACGCCGCGCCGAGCACGTTCGTTCCTATGAGCACCCACTTGGTTGCCTGTTGGTCCAGCAGGCCGGGGATCGTCCATTGACCAAAACGCTGTTCCACGAGTACGAAGGCTATGGTGATCAGGATGACAACGCCGATGGTGACGCGAAGCGCGTCTATCGCCGCCTTTTGATCCTGGGCCTCGAGGGAGGCAAGGGTCTCCGTGAGACCGGTCGGCACAAAGGCAACGAAGATCGCGTAGAAACCGGCGACGTTGAGGGTGTAGTCCTCGAACGGTGGAAAGCCTCGATAGACAATGAGGCAGACGGCAGTGCCCACCATGGCACCCACGAAGATGTCTCGGATCGGGCCCAGGTAGTAAGCGCTGATGGAGCCCTCGAGCTGTCCGGTGAACGAAACGATCAGGATCGAAAGAAACAGGAGCGCCGTCAGCGTCACCAACATGAGTCGCAAATGGCGATACGTCTCGCCCGCCCGCATGCCGGCTTCAGCGTCGGGCGCGGGCTGAGCTATGCCTGTCACAGCGTCGTCATTGTCGCTCATGCATTGATGCTCACCCTGCTCGGGGGTTTTGTCCAGCGTGTTCCGATTAATCACCCGACGTGACGACCGTCCCGTCCTGGATGACGGCGCTCAGCCGGGAGTCGGCGCTCGGTGCCCCGCATCGTCCGGGAGCCGTAGCAGTCCTACCTAGCTCCTGGGGGTGCATTCTCGCCGCCCGGCGCGCCATGATGTCGGGTAGACCCCATGTCGGGTAGACCCCATGTTGGGAGGCCTCATGGACGCGGCACCCACGACCCACCGGACCATCGCCGTCGTCGGCGCATCGGGCGCGGGCAAGACGACGCTCACCGAGGCGCTGCTGCTCCGCGCCGGCGCGATCCCCCGCGCGGGCCGCGTGGAGGACGGCACCACTGTGAGCGACCACGAGCCCGAGGAGGTCGCCCGGGGCATCTCGCTCGGCCTCGCGCTCGGGACGCTCACCTGGACGTGTCCCGACGGCGCCGTGCGCACGCTGACCCTGGCGGACGCGCCGGGCCACCCGGACTTCGCGGGCGCCGCTGACACGGCCCTGTCGGTGGCGGACCTCGCGCTCGTCGTCGTCAGCGCCGTCGACGGCGTGCAGCCCGGCACCCGGACCGCGTGGGCGACGGCGGAGGCGCTCGGCGTGCCGCGCGTCGTCGTCGTCACCCAGGAGGACCGGGCCCGCGCCGACTTCCGGCGCGTGCTCGCCGAGCTGCGCGAGGCGTTCGGCGAGCACCTGTGGCCCATCGAGCTGCCGCTCGGCGAGGAGCAGTCGTTCGGTGCGATCGCCGACGTGCTCGGCGATCGCGCCCTCGTGTACGACGACGCCGGCCGCCACCACGACGAGGACCTGCCGCCCGAGGCCGTCGACGAGGAGCACCGGATGCACGTCGACGTGATCGAGGAGCTCGTGTCGCACGACGACGAGCAGCTCGACGCGTACCTGTCGGGTCAGGAGCCGGCTGCCGCCGACCTCGAGCGTGACCTCGCGCGCGAGGTGGCCACGGGCGAGGCGGTGCCGGTCGCGGTCGCCTCGGGCGTGACCGCCGCCGGCGTCGACCGGCTGACGGACCTGCTGTGCGAGCTGGCGCCCGCTCCGGCGGAGCGGGACAGCCGCATAGTTGTCGGCTCGGGCGGCGGCTCGGGCGCGGCCGACGGCAGCGCCGGAAGCGCACAAGCCGGCGCCAGGTACAGCGCCAGAGACAGCGCCGACGGCGACCCGGGGCGCACCGTCGCGGTCGCCGCCGACCCGTCGGGGGAGCCGCTCGTGCACATCTTCCGCACCATGGTCGACCCCTTCGTGGGCCAGGTCTCGATGCTCAAGGTGCTCTCCGGCGTCGTGCGCACGTCCGACCGGCTGCGCAACGCGACCACCGGCACCGACGAGCGCATCCACGGCCTGTTCCGGCTGCAGGGCAAGGAGCACATCCCGGTCGGGGAGCTCGCCGCGGGCGACGTCGGCGCCGCGGCCAAGCTGGGCGGCTCGCCGTCGGGCACGCTGCTCTGGTCGCGGCCGTCGGGCCGGGCGCGGCCGTTCCTGCCGCCGCCGCGGCAGCCCGTCTACGCCGCGGCGCTCGTGCCCGCGTCGCAGTCGGACGACGAGCGCATGCCGGCGGCGCTGGCCCGGCTCGTCGCCGAGGACCCGACGCTCGTCGTCGAGCGGGTGGGCGAGGCGACGGTGCTGCGCGGCCTCGGTGACACGCAGCTCGACGTCGCGATCGAGCGGCTCGCGCGCGTGTTCGGCGTCCATGCCGAGACGGGGCCGGTGCCCGTGGAGTACCGGGAGACGATAGTGCGAGCCACGCAGGCCGAGGGCAAGGTCAAGAAGCAGTCGGGCGGGCACGGCCAGTTCGCCGTCGTGCAGCTGCGGGTGGCCCCGCTGCGCGAGGGCGGCTTCGAGTTCGTCGACTCGGTGGTGGGCGGCGCCGTGCCGCGGCAGTACATCTCGGCGGTCGAGAAGGGGGCGCACGACGCCATGGCCGCCGGAGGGCCACAGGGCCACCCCGTCGTCGACCTGCGCGTCGAGGTGTACGACGGCAAGTCGCACTCCGTGGACTCCTCCGACATGGCGTTCCGCACGGCGGCGGCCGCGGGCGTCCGGGCCGCGCTTGCCGAGGCGGGGACCGTGCTGCTGGAGCCCGTGGCGACGGTGACCGTGACCGTCCCGCCCGACCACCAGGGCGCTGTGCTCACCGACCTGTCCGGGCGGCGCGGGCGCGTCTCGGCGACCGAGCTGGCCGACGACGGCCGCGCGCGCCTGGTCGCGACGGTCCCGGAGGCGGAGCTGAGCCGCTACGTCCTCGACCTGCGGTCGCTCACCGGCGGCCGCGCGGAGCTCACGATCCAGCTCGCCGGCTACGAGCGGGCGCCGGGGAGAAGCGGGTCCCGCACGTAGTCCTGAGGCCAGAATTCCGCTACTTACGCCGAAATTATTCGTCACTCCGGCGTCATTCCGCCGAAACGGGCCGTCCCTACCTTCATGAGTGGACGCACAACGAGTGGGTTCGAATTCGCTACTAGTCAGCACAATGCTGTCCGGTGGCGCGCCCGCTCCGGGCTCTCGCGATAGGAGTCACCGTGCAACTCTCCCGACACCTGACGGCCCGGCTCGCCGTCGGCGCGGCCGCTGCCGCCGTCCTCGTGCTCGCCGGCTGCGGCCGCAGCACCGAACCCGCGTCGTCCGCCGCGTCTGCCAGCGTCGACGACGGACCCGCCACCGGCACCGTCGAGCTGTGGGCGCCCGACGGCGACGCGACGGCGCTCGACGACGTCCTCGCCTCCTTCAAGAAGGACAACCCGGACCTCGACCTGAAGGTCACGCTCATCCCGGCGGACGAGTACACGACCAAGCTGCAGTCGGCGGTCGCCGCGGGCGGCGGGCCCGACATCGCACAGCTCTACACCGAGTCCCAGGCGCAGTTCATCGGGGGCGACGCGTTCGCTCCCGTGCCCGACGGGCTCGTCGACAGCGCCTCGTTCTTCCCCGGCGCGTGGGAGTCCGGGGTCGTCGACGGGGTCGCCTACTCGATCCCCTGGTACGCCTACACCTACGCGCTGGTCTACCGCTCCGACTTCGCGGAGGCGGGCGGCGTCGAGGCCCCGACCACGTGGGACGACGTCGTCCCGTTCTTCCAGGGCCTGCAGGACGGCGGGGCCGACAAGGGCCTGGGCGCCGACGTCGGCTGGGACGTCTACAACGGTCAGGACGTCACGCAGTACCTGTGGCAGGCCGGTGGGCAGCCGATGTCGGACGACGGCGCCGAGTGGACCCTCGACACCCCGGAGATGGTCGACGCGCTGACGTACAACCAGTCCTTCTTCACCTCCGGGATCGCCGACCCCGACGCGCCCGGCTTCCTCGACGCCCAGCCGTACTTCGTCGAGGGCAAGACGGGCGCCATGATGACCGGCCCCTGGGTGATCGGGCAGCTCGACGACGTCGCCGGTAAGAAGGGCTGGACGAAGGAGCACGTGGCGACGGCCGTGCTGCCGGGCGGCGCAGGCGGCGGCGTCGGCGCGATCGCCGGCGGAAGCTGGGGCGTGCTCGCCGATAGCGACAACGCCGACGCCTCCTGGAAGCTGTTGCGGCAGCTCGCCGAGCCCGAGACGCAGGTCGCCCAGTTCGAGGCCTACTTCTCGCTTCCCGCGGTCAGCTCCGCGTGGGACGACCCCGCGATCGCGGACCAGCCGCTCCTGGACGCCTACTTCGAGCAGCTCCAGAACACGCAGACGTACCCGCAGGTGCAGACGTGGGCGCAGATCGCCACGCAGCTCGGCGTCGAGTCGGAGGCGGTGGCCAAGGGCAAGCAGACGCCGGAAGAGGCCGCGACCGCCATCCAGTCGTTCGCCGAGAGCCTGGGCACCGGCGAGTAGGGGCGCCCGTGACCACGACCATCTCGCCGGGCACGGCGGTGAGCGCACGGCCCTCGCGGCGTGCGAAGCGACTCGGCGCTCACCGCCGCACCCTGATCGCCTGGCTGTTCCTGCTGCCGTTCCTCGCGGTGTTCGTCGTCTACACGGCGGTCCCGACCGTCGCGGCGCTGGGCTTCAGCCTCACGGACCTGCGCGGGACCGACCTGCGCAACCCGTTCGCCGTGAACTTCGTGGCCTTAAGTAATTACGCCTGGCTGCTGGCCGACGACCGGTTCGTCCGCGACCTCGGGAACACGGCGATCTTCGTCCTGGTCGGGGTCCCGCTGACCATGCTGCTGGGGTTCGCGCTCGCCCTCGCGCTGAACGAGGGGGTGCGGCGGCCGCGCGGCGTCCTCCGGACGATCTTCTTCGCCCCCGTGGTGACGAATGTCGTGGCGGTAGCCCTGATCTGGCAGTACGCGTTCAACACGAACGGCACGGTCAACGAGGTGCTCGCGAACCTCGGGTTCGCCGGCCCGAACTGGCTCGGCGACCCGAACCTGGCGATGCCGGTGGTGATCCTGCTCGGCGTCTGGCGCAACTTCGGCATCGCCATGGTGCTGTTCCTGGCGGGGCTGCAGGGTGTGCCGGAGGAGGTGCACGAGGCGGCGGCCCTGGACGGCGCGGGGTGGTGGCGCCGGCTGTGGCACATCACCACGCCGCTGCTCGTCCCGACGATCCTGCTCGTCTCCGTGCTGCTGACCGTGTTCTACCTGCAGGTGTTCGACGAGCCGTACCTGCTCACCGACGGCGGCCCGCTGGGCTCCACCGAGTCGGTGGCCCTCTACACGTACCACCAGTTCGGGTTCGGCCAGTTCGGGCTCTCGTCCGCCGCGTCGTTCGTCATCCTCGTGCTGGTGGCCGTCGTGAGCATCATCCAGTTCAGATTGCTGAGGCCTCGCGCATGACCACCTCGCGCATGACCGTCGTCGCGCCCCCTGAGATGACCGGCCCGGACGTCCTCGTGGAGCGGGGCTCCCGCCTCGCTCCACGAGGGGTCCGCGTGCCGGAGGCACTGCTGTACGCCGCCCTCGTGGCGATCGCCGGCCTCACGCTGCTGCCCTTCGGCTGGGTCGTGAGCGGCTCGCTGCGCAGCCTGGACGACATCCGCGCGGACCCCGGCGCCTGGCTGCCGAGCGAGGTGACCCTCGACAACTTCGTGCGCCTGTTCGCGACGGAGGGATTCAGCACCTACCTCACCAACAGCGTGGTGGTCGCCGCGATCGTCGTCGGCGGCAACATCGTCGCGGCGTCCGCGGCGGGGTACGCGCTCGCCAAGTTCGACTTCGCGGGCAAGAAGCTTGCCTTCGGCGCCGTCATGGCCGCGCTCATGGTGCCCTACACCGCGACGTTCGTCCCGCAGTTCGTCGTCACCATGAACCTCGGTCTCGTCGACACCCTCACCGGCATCGCCCTGCCGTCCATGGCCCTGCCGATCTCGATCTTCATCATGCGGCAGTACGCGGGGGCCGTCCCGGACGAGCTGCTCGAGGCCGCGCGCATCGACGGCGCGGGAGAGTTCCGCATCTTCTTCCGCATCTTCCTGCCGCTAGCGGGCCCCGCCCTCGCTACCGTCACGATCATGTCCTTCCTCGCCGCGTGGAACAACTTCATCTGGCCGCTCGTCGTGGCCCAGAGCACCTCCACCTACACCCTGCCCGTCGGGCTGGCCGCCACCAGCCGCGCCGCGAACAACATCACCGACTACGGGCTCATGCTCGCCGGCGCCATCGTGGTGATGCTGCCCGTGCTCGTGCTGTTCCTCTTCCTGCAGCGCTACTTCGTGCAGGGCGTCGCCGCCACGGGGCTGAAATGACCGCCGCGGCCGTGGGGCTGGACCAGAGCGGCATCCGCCGGGTCAACACCTCCGCGGCGCTGCGGGCGCTCGCGGTCTCCGCCGAGGCGATGACGATGACGGCGCTTGCCGAGCGGACCGGCCTGTCGCGGCGCACCATCGAGCTGATCCTCGACGCGCTCGTGGACGCGGGCTGGGTCGCCGAGCTCGCCCGGGTGCCGGTCACCGGCGGAGCCGGCAGGCCGCCGCGGCGGTTCGAGCTGCGCGCCCAGCACGCCCTGCTCGCGGCGGTGCGGGTGAACACTCTCGAGGGTGCGGCGGTGGTGTCCGACGTCCGGGGGAACATCCTGGGCAGGGCCCGGCGCGCGCTGCGGGAGTACCACGACCCGCGGTCCACGCTCGACGACGCCGCCGACCTCGTGCGCGAGGCCCTGGTGGACGCCGGCGGGACCATCGAGCGCCTCCGCGCGGGCGCCGTCGCGAGCGGTGGCGCGATCGACGCCGACGGCGTCGTGCGGCGGCTGGTCTTCACCCAGCACTGGGAGGGCGTCGACCTGCCCGCCGAGCTCGGCAGCCGCATCCGCATCCCGTGGTTCGCGGACAACGACGCCAACCTCGGCGCCCTCGCCGAGCGCTGGCGCGGGTCGGCCCGCGACCACGACGACGTCGTCTGGGCGCAGCTCGGCAACCGCGCGGGCGTGGGCATCCTCATCCGCGGCACGGTGCACCGCGGTCACGAGGGCGCGGCGGGAGAGATCGTCGAGGCCGTGTCGATGTCGGTTGGGTCGATCGACGATCACCCCATCGCGTGGCTCACCTCCCCGGTCCAGGAGCACCGGAGGTTCGCGCTCTCGCGGGTGGACGCCGCCCGCTCCGGGGACACGGCCGCCCTGGCCGAGGTCGACGTGTTCGTCGAGCACATCGCCACGGTCCTGACCACCCTGTCCTGGACCATCGCGCCCTCGCTCATCGTGCTCGGCGGCGGCATGGAGGACGCCGCGGACGTCCTCCTGCCGCGCGTCCGGGAGCGGATGCGCGCGGCGCGCACCCCGGGGATCGAGCTGCGGGCCACCTCGCTCGGCCCCGACGGGCCGCTGATCGGGGCGCTCAAGTTCGCCCTGGACCGCATGGACACCACGCTGTTCGGCCCGATAGTGCAGCACGCATGACGACCTGTCAGACGTACGGGTCACCCGCGTGACCTGTACTTCTGACACCTACGCATCGAAAGAGGAGTAGCACTTGACGCACTCGCCTAGCGCCGACGTCCTGATCGTCGGCGGCGGCATCATGGGATCGACGGTCGCCCGGCTGCTCCGGGAGGCCGACCCCAGCGTTCGCATCCGGATGGTCGACGCCGGCACGGCGATCGGCGAAACCCCCGGCCTGCACCTGCACGACGTGCCCGACCCCGAGCTCTGGGAGCGCTACAACGAGCGCGTCGCGAGCGGCATCCAGGGCATGTACACCGGGGCCGACGTCGAGCGGGAGCCCGTCGGCGACGCCGACCAGCTGCAGCCCGGGATGTTCCACGCGCTCGCGTTCGGGGAGGACGCCGAGGCGATGCCGGGCGCCGCGATCGCGTGGAACGCTGGCGGCATGGGCGTGCACTGGACGGCGGCGACCCCGTGGCCCGCCGGCCCGGAGGTGTTCGACGGCGGCGACCCTGCCGCCTGGTCGGACGACCTGCGGACCGCGCGCCGGGTGCTGGGCGTGCATCCGTCCCCGATCGGCCCGACCAAGGCCGGGCAGGTCGTGCTCGACGTGCTGGGGGAGCACCTCGCCGGCGTCGGGCCGGACGACCGGGCGCCGCAGCCGATGCCGATGGCGGTCGCCCCGGCCGCCGAGGGGCCGCTGGCCCGCACTGGTCCCTCGGTGATCTTCCCGCCGATCGCGTCTGGGGGCGACGAGCGCTTCGAGCTCCTGACGGGCGTCCTCGTGACGGAGCTTCTGGTCGACGGTGACGGCGATGGTGACGGCGGCGGCGGCCGGGTGCGGGGCGCCCGGGTCCGCCGGGTTGCCGACGGGACGGAGGAGGAGCTGCTCGCGGACACCGTCGTGGTGTGCGCCGACGCCCTGCGGACGCCGCAGCTGCTGTTCGCCTCGGGCATCCGGCCGTCGGCGCTCGGGCGCTACCTGAACGAGCACGCGTTCATCACCGGGCGCGTCCTCATGGACGTCGACCGGTTCGGGCTCGACCTCGCCACGCTCCCGCTGCCCCGGGTCGGAGAGTTCTGCACCGACTCGCTCTGGATCCCGCAGAACGGGCCTGACCAGCCGTTCCACGGGCAGATCATGAACACGACCTACGTCGACGCCGCCGGGCGTCCCCTCGCTCACTCGGTCGGCCTGTCGTTCTACTCGCCCGTGGAGTCGCGGCCGGCCAACCGGCTCGTGTTCTCCGAGACCGAGACGGACGCGGCGGGCATGCCCCGGATCACCATCGAGTTCGGGTATTCCCCGGCCGACAGCGAGCTCATCGACCGCGCGCTGGCCCAGGTCCAGGAGATCGCTGAGCTGTTCGGGCCGTTCGACCCCGAGACCGAGCGGGCGCTGCTCGTGCCCGGGTCCTCGCTGCACCTCACCGGCACCGTCCGGGTCGGGGAGCACGACGACGGCACGAGCGTCGCGGACACCACCGGCCGGGTCTGGGGCTTCGAGAACCTCTACGTCGCCGGGACCGGGGCGGTGCCGACTCCCGTTGCGGCGAACACCACGCTCACGGGGGCGATCACCGCCGTCCGTACTGCCCGGGCCGTCGCGGGGCGGTACGCCGGCCAACTACCTCGCCAGACTGACCAGGCGAACTGACCAGAGGATGACGATCATGCTCGCGCAGGACATCTCGACCGAATACCGCATTGCCCTGCCCCCGTGGGTGCGGGACGAGCTCGCCGACGTGCCGGGCGAGATCCCGGAGGTGGACGACCGGATGCGGCTCGTGCATCGCCTGGCCGACCGCAACTGGCGCGAGGGGAACGGGGGCCCGTTCGCCGCCCTCGTCGCCGAGAGCGAGACCGGCCGCATCGTCTCCGTGGGCGTGAACGTCGTGCTCGCGAGCGGGGTGTCGAGCGGGCACGCGGAGGTCGTGGCGCTGGGGCTCGCCCAGGCGCGGCGGGCGACGTGGGACCTCGGCGGCGCAGGGCAGCCCGCGCACGAGCTCGTCGTCAACTGGCGGCCGTGCATCCAGTGCTACGGCGCGGCCATGTGGTCCGGCGTGCGCACCCTGGTCGTCGCGGGCGAGGGGCCGGAGCTCGAGGAGATCACCACGTTCGACGAGGGCCCGCTCGGCGCCGACTGGGCCGAGCAGTTCGAGCGCCGCGGCATCCGTGTGGTGCGGGACGTGCTCCGGGAGGAGGCGCTCGGCGTCTTCCGGAACTATCGCGCGGCAGTCGACGCGGAGGCGCTGACCGTGTACAACGCTCGCCAGGGCGCCGTCGCGGGAGACACAGCGGCAGGTACTGGAGCAGGTACTGGAGCAGATACTGCGGCAGATACTGCGGCAGACACGGAGGGGATCGCATGACGCTGCGCGCCGACCGGGTGGCACTGAACCCGATCCAGTGGGTCAACATCAAGGCCGACCCGTCCGACCCGGACAGCGAGGACCTCTGGCTCTTCGCCGACCCGGCCTTCCGGGCCGACTACCCCGGCGTGCTGGCCCAGGTGCGGGACGCGGGCTTCGCCGCCGTGATGATGCAGCTGCTCGACACCCAGACCCTGCAGTCGTACGAGCGGATGGCGCGCGAGGCCGGCCTGGTGCTGGCGCCCGGCTACGCGAGCGTCGCGCTGCCGGAGGACTACGGCGTGCTGCTGGCCCCGGGGAGCGCCGAGCAGGTGCGCTGGTATGACGGCATCCGCCGCATCGCGGAGGAGTCGAACTACTTCGGGCTGGGCACCGTCTTCCTCTCGCCGGAGATGAGCTGGGCGCCAGGGACCCGGCGCACGCTGGAGCAGACGGCGGTCGGGGCGGACTTCGACGGCTCCCGCCTGGACCGGCTCATCGACGTCCTCGGCACTGCCGCGGAGGTCCTTCGTGAGGAGGGCGTGCGCGCCGGGCTGCACAACCATGTGGGCACGTGGATCGAGACCGAGGAGGAGATCGAGCGCGTCCTCGCCGCGATCCCGCCGTCCCTGCTGGGCGCCTCGTTCGACATCGGGCACCTGGCGTGGGCGGGGATCGACTCGGTGCGGATGCTGCAGCGGCATGCCGACCGGCTGGTCGACCTGCACATCAAGGACCTCGACCTCACGGTGGCGGAGGCCAGCCGCGCCGCACCGACGTCGTACAACGCGGCGGTCGACCGCGGCCTCTTCCGCGAGCCGGGGCTCGGCGACATGGACCTCGACGCCGTGCTCGCGGCGCTGCCGGACGGGTGGGACGGCTGGGTGATCGTCGAGGTCGACCGGGCCTCCATGGACCCGGCGGCCAGCGCGCGGGTGAGCTGGGCCTGGATCGAGGCGCGGCTGGGGGAGTGACGGACGCGCGGAGCCGACGTCGTCCCGGCGCCGTCAGAACTGCTTGTCGAACTTCTTCGAGAGCTGCTCGTAGCCGAGCCGCTCGTAGAAGGCGTGGGCCCCGGTGCGTCGGACGGACGACGCGACGGTGACACGGCAGCAGCCCGCGGCTTTGGCCCACTCCTCGAAGGCGGCGACGAGCGCCCGGCCGGATCCAGTGCCACGGCGCCGTTCGGTGACGACGAGGGCGGTCAGCTCGGCCACCGGCGCATCGAGCTCGTAGGGCCAGAAGAGGTGTCCGGCAGCGAATCCGAGGAGGACCTCCTCGTCGTCCGGGTCGACCGCCACCCACGCGGGGTCGTTCTCGCTGTCGGCGAGGCGTGCGAACCGGGTGGCCACGGCCTCGGCCGAGGTCGGGTACCCCAGCTCGCCGAGCAGCGGTGCGAGGGCATGAGCGTGGTCAGGGACGGCGCGTCGGATGGGCACGCTTCATCGTAGGTGCCGCCTGTCCGGCCGGACGCCCGCCGACCGCTAGGCTCGGCCGGTGTCATCTGTAGCGCCCGACCGCGCGTTGTACGAGGTTATGACGGGCATCTCGCAGCGAGTCCACGCGCCCGCCAGCGACCCGTACGAGCTCGGCCTGGAGGCGATGGGCGAGATCGTGGGCGGCGTGATCGACACCGCCGAGCACGGCGCGGGGGCGTACATCCTGTGGGCCGAGCTCACCGATGTCGCCGACCATCCTCGTATCGCGAGCCCCCAGTGGTGCGCCGCGCTCACTCGGCTCGCTGCCGGCGAATGGCTCGCGGTCGACGCGACGGACCACGACGCCGTCGTCCGGTACTTCGACCGGTGGCAGGACCCGATGCTGCGGACGCAGGACCTGTTCGACGAGCCCGACGGCGGGTGGCGCACGGAGTACTTCGCGTACCTGGAGCGGACGATCCGCGACGTGCTCGGCGACGTCGGGGACCAGCTCGCGTCGGTCGATGCCGAGATCGCCGCTGGCTACCTCGACGCCGGCGACTACGGGCTCGCGCTCGACTACGTGGCCCTCGTGCTCTGCGAGTACGAGATCCCGATCCCGGATCGCACGCTGAAGCGGCTGGGCCACATCGCCGACCTCATGTCCAGCGACCAGGCCCTGCGGGACATCGCAGAGATCCCGGTCGCGAGCTAGCGATCGCGGCACGCCCGGGAGAGACCTGGCTGTCCGCCGAGCTGCGTGACCGGGGCGCCGAGATGACCGGGTTCGACGGCAGCCCCGGGATGATCGAGCTCGCCCGACGCAGGCTCGGCGACGACGTCCCGCTGACCGTCGCAGACCTCGCGCAGCCGCTGCCCTACGCGGACGACGCCTTCGACGACGTCGTCGCCTCCCTCGTCCTGCACTACCTCGAGGACTGGCAGCCGCCGCTGGCCGAGCTGCACCGGGTCCTCAGGCCCGGCGGCCGCCTCATCCTCTCCGTCAACCACCCGCTCGCGCGCCCCTTGCTCTTCCCGGACGAGGGCTACTTCGGTGTCCGGCAGTTCTCGGACGAGTTCGAGTTCGCGGGCCAGCCAGGCACGCTGACGTTCTGGCACCGCCCCCTGCACGCGATGAGCGACGACTTCACCGCCGCAGGGTTCCAGATCGCGTCGATAGCCGAGCCCCCGCCGTCCCCGGACACACCGGCCGAACTCCTTCCGCCACGCATCGCGAGCGGAGAGCGGACCGCCTTCGTGTCGTTCCTCTTCTTCGTACTCGAGGCCCGTTGAGACCCGACACCCTCCGCGAACAGGTGCGGCCGGTCGCTTGAGCCGGATCTGTATCGTCGCCGACGAGGCCTGGTAGCGTCGCCGCGATGAACCACCCCACACCGGGCGAGCGGGAGATCGTGCTCGAGACCGACCGACTGTTCCTGCGGCCCTGGCGTGTGTCGGAGGCGGCTGTCCAGCGCGAGATGTGGACCGAGCGCGATCCTCGTGTTCCTCCGCACCGTCGGATCGATGCCGAGGGGCGGCCTACAGTCGAGGACGTCGAGGACTGGATCCGCAACTGGTCGCAGTCCGATTCTCTGGGGCTGCCGGCAATGGAGCGCAAGGGGTCCGGCGACGTCATCGGCTACTGCGGGCTGATCGCCAACACGCTCGTACCGCAGGACGAGCCGGAGCTGGCGTTCGAGCTGCTGCGCAGGTACTGGGGCCAGGGATACGCGACCGAGGCGTCGCGGGCGGTCCTGAGCTGGGCGCAGGGGTCGGGATACCGGCGTCTGTGGGCGACGGTCCGTGACTGGAACGGTGCTTCTCGCCGGGTACTGACCAAGCTCGGGTTCGTCGAGACCGGCCGCGTCGAACCGGACGAGGTGCACGGGGACTCGCTGTTCACGGCGAAGCTGCTGTGACCTCTCAGCCCGGGAACGCCTTGCCCGGGTTCAGGAGCCCGCGCGGGTCCAGCGCGTCCTTGATCGCCCGGTGCATCGCCAGCGTCACGGGGCTGAGCTCCGCCGCCGCGCCCGCGAGCTTGAGCAGGCCGACGCCGTGCTCGCCGGTGACCGTGCCGCCGAGCGCCCGGCACTCGTCGACGATGCGCTCGAACGCCGTCTTCGCGCGGGCCTTGGCCGCGTCGTCGCCCTCCGGCGCGATGATGAGCGGGTGCAGGTTGCCGTCGCCGGCGTGCGCGATGTTGGCGATCACGACGCCGGCCTCCGCGGCGATGCTCTCGATGCGGCTGAGCATCTGGGGCACGGCGCCGCGCGGGACGCAGACGTCCTCCGTGAGCACGGGGCCGAGCCGTTCGAGCGCCGGGTAGGCGAGACGACGGGCGAGGAAGAGCCGGTCGACCTCGTCCGCCGCGAAGGCGCGCTCCACATGCGTGCCGCCCGCGTCCTCGAAGAGGGCGGCAACCTGCCCCGCCAAGGCCTCGCCCGCACCTCCGGGCTCGTCGACCTTGGCGAGGAGCAGGGCGGCCGCGCCCTCGGGAAGGGTCCATTCCTGCCAGTCGGCGACGGCGCGCAGGCAGGTGCTGTCGATGAGCTCCAGCGCCGCGGGCACGATGCCCGCGGCCGAGACGGCGGCCACGGCGTTGCCGGCGTCGGCCAGCGAAGGGAACCAGCCCACGATCGCCCGGTCCTCGCGGCCGCCGAGCGGGCGGAGCTTCAGCGTCACGTCGACGATGATCCCCAGCGTGCCCTCGGAACCCACCAGGAGCCCCGTCAGGTCATAGCCCGTGACGCCCTTCGCGGTGGTCCGGCCGAGCCGGGCGACCGAGCCGTCGGCGAGCACGGCCGTCATCCCGAGCACGTAGTCGCGCGTGACGCCGTACTTGACGCAGCAGAGCCCGCCCGCGTTCGTCGCGACGTTGCCGCCGATCGTCGAGATCGCCTGGCTCGCCGGGTCCGGGGGATACCAGAGCCCGTGCTCGGCCACGTGCCTGCGCAGGTCGTCGTTGAGCACTCCGGCCTCGACGACGGCGTAGCGCTCCGCGACATTGACCTCGCGGATCCGGGTCATGCGTTCCAGCGACAGGACGACGGAGCCGGCCATCGCGTTCGCCCCGCCGGACAGGCCCGTGCCGGCGCCCCGCGGCACGACGGGCGCGTCGTGCTCGGCGGCGATCCGCACCGTCGCGACGACGTCACCGAGGCTGGTGGCGAGGACGACGGCGGCGGGCGTCGCGTAGTCGGCCCACTCGGCGTCGTCGTGGGCGTAGCGCTCGACGGCCGCGTCGTCGGTCAGGACGGCACCGTCGGGCAGGGCGGTCTGCAGGGCCGCGGCCAGCGCGGAGGAATCGGTGCGGATCATGGCGTCGGGATCGTATCGCTCTCCGCCGACAGGGTTCAGTCCTCGCGCCTGGGCTTCGACGAGCGCAGCCGCTTGGTCGCGGATCGTTGCTTCTTGGCGGTCAGCCGCCGCTCCTGCGAACCGCGGGTGGCGCGCGTGGCGCGGCGGGTCCGCGGGGCAGGCGCCAGGGCGTCGGCCACGAGGGCGGCCATGCGCCGCGCTGCGGCGTCGCGGTTGCGCCGCTGCTCCCGGTGCTCCGAGGCGACGACGGTGAGGACGCCGTCGACGAGCCGCTCCGCGAGCCGGTCCGTGACGCGCTGGCGCTGCGTATCGCTCAGGACGGCGGAGCGGCCGACGTCCCAGGACAGCTCGACGCGCGAGTCCGTGGTGTTCACGCCCTGGCCCCCCGGGCCGGAAGAGCGGGAGAACCGCTCGGTGAGCTCGGCCCGGGGGATGGTCAGCGCGGGGGTGACCGGAAGGCCGGGGCGGACGGGTGAGGGCATGGGCCCATGATCTCGCGGTCGCGGGTGTGGGTCATGACATTCTTGCCGCATGAGGTGGTGGCGCGGAAAGTAGGCAGCGGCGTCCGAGGACGATGTCCCGGGCGACGCGGAGACCGCGGAGCTCATGCGCCGTGTCGCGTGCTTCGGGGGCTTCGTAAACTGGAGTGGTTGAAGGCTTGACGACCTGCACGAACAACGCCAGGGTCAGGCCATCACGCCGAGGGTGGCACGCCCCCGCGGCCTTCCCTCGACCACTCCCAGGACAGGGAAGACCCCATGGCATCACTCGCGGACCGCTTGCGTCCCCGCTGGCTCATCCTTGTCGTCGCCGGCATCGCGGCCGTGCTGGGTGCCGCCGCCGCTCTCGCGCCGACCTTCGCAGACACCATCGCCGACGGCGGTGGGTCGGCCCCGCGGCTGGACAGTTCGGCCTCGCCGGCGTCCTTGTCGTCGGAGAAGAGCCCGAGCGCCGCGGCGTCCGCCACGGCCAGCCCGAGCCCGAGTGCCTCCGAGTCGTCGTCGGCTGAAGCCGCACCAGCAAAGGCCGCTGTTGAGGCGGCGGCCGCAGCCACGCCCGTGGGCTACGCGTCGATGAACGGCGGCACGGCCGGTGGCCACGGTGCGGCCACCGCCCATGAGTACGTGCTCTCCGAGGTGGCGGGCACCTACGGCGGAGCCGGCGACGCGCTCTACGCGCTCCTCGACGAGCAGCGGGATCGCGGCACCGACGAGGGCCTCGTCATCTATGTCGACACCACGATCTCCGACGAGAACCTCTCGGAGGACGCGATCGACGTGAAGGATGTGCAGCACGTCTCGATCCTCGGCGTCGGGACGAGCGGCGAGCTGGACGGTGTCGGCATCACGGTCACGCGGTCGCACGACGTCGTGATCCGGAACCTGGCGATCCACCACGTCGACACCGGGGAGAAGGACGCCGTCAGCATCACCGACCACTCGACCAACATCTGGGTCGACCACAACGAGCTCTACAGCGACCTGGCGGCCGACGAGGACTACTACGACGGCCTCGTCGACGTGAAGCGGAACTCCGCGTACGTGACCATCTCGTGGAACTACATCCACGACCACTGGAAGACGTCCCTGGTGGGACACGACGACGAACCGTCGCTCGCGCCCGACAACATCACCTACGCGTTCAACCACTTCCGACACGTCAACACGCGCGTCCCGCTGATCCGGTATGCGCACGTGCACGTGCTGAACAACTACTTCGACACGATCGCCACCTCGGCGATCAATGCCCGCGACGGCGCCCAGGTCCTGGTCGAGGGGAACTACTTCTTCCGGACGGGCAGCGGCAACGTCGACAGCGAGACGGGCCAGATCCAGGGCCCGGTCGGCTGGTGGTACGGCTCCGACACGGGCGGATCCTGGAACCTGCGGGACAACGCCTTCGAGGAGACGGCCCACGAGCACCTGAGCTCGACCACGGACTTCACGGTCCCGTATGCGTACACCGCGCTGTCCCCAGGGAAGGCGAGGGCCGCCGTGCTGTCCGGCGCGGGCACGGGCGTGCTGAACATCCGGCCGTGACGGGAGTTGACCACAGCACTTTCTGCCAGGCAGGGTCTGCTTCTGGCAGAAGCTGCTGTGGTCAACTTGGGTCAGAGACCGGAACGGCGAGAGGTAGCAGCGTGGGTGTGGTGGACGATGCGGCACTGATTCTTGACGACTTGGTCGCCCTGCGGCGGCGCCTCCACCAGCATCCCGAGCTGGGCCTGTACCTGCCCAAGACCCAGGCCGCGGTCCTCGGGGCACTCGACGGTCTGCCGCTCGAGGTCACTGTGGGTGCCGGGCTCAGCTCCGTGGTCGCCGTCCTGCGGGGAGACCTGCCGGGGTCGACGGTGCTGCTGCGCGGCGACATGGACGGCCTGCCCATCGTCGAGGAATCGGGCGAGGAGTTCGCCTCGACCACCGGGACGATGCACGCGTGCGGGCACGACCTGCACGTGGCCGGCCTGGTCGGGGCTGCCCGGCTGCTCAGCGCCAGGAAGCGCGAGCTCGCGGGCAACGTCGTCTTCATGTTCCAGCCCGGCGAGGAGGGCCCCGGAGGGGCGCTCCCGATGATCGAGGAGGGCGTCCTGGACGCGGCCGGCGCGCCCGTCGACGCCGCGTTCGGGATCCACGTGACCGGGCTGTACAACAAGGGGCTGTTCGTCTCCAAGGCGGGGCCCGCCTGGGCCGGTAACGGCCTCCTGAACGTGACGGTCCACGGCAAGGGCGGTCATGGCTCGTCTCCGTGGCTGTCGGTCGACCCGGTGACCGTCGCGGCCGAGATCGTGCTGGCGCTGCAGTCCTATGTGACGCGGCGCATCAACGTGTTCGACCCGGTGGTGATCACGGTGGGGGAGCTGCACGCGGGAACGGCGTCCAACGTGATCCCGTCCACGGCCCGGCTCGTGGCGTCGGTGCGGACCCTGTCGAGCGCATCGCTGGAGCAGCTGTCCGTCGAGCTTCCGCGGCTCGTCCAGGGCGTGGCGGCCGCGCACGGCTGCACCGCCGACGTCGGCTTCCAGCCGGAGTACCCGGTGACCGTCAACGACGCCGGCATGTGGGGCCACGCGAAGACCGTCCTGGCCGGGATGTACGGCGCCGACCGAGTGTTCGAGCGGCCCGATCCGATCATGGGGGCGGAGGACTTCTCCTTTGTCCTGGAGCGAGTGCCGGGATGCTTCATCCAGCTCGGCGCTCGGCCGGACGACGTCCCCGCCGAGGGAGCGCCGTCCAACCACTCCGCGACCGTCCGGTTCGACGACTCAGTGCTCGGCGAGCAGGCGGCGGCGCTCGCCGAGCTGGCGGTCACGACCTTGGCGAAGCTGGCGACCTCACGAGCCCAGGCGGCTGGGATCGAGCTGCGGTAGATCGGCGGGCTTCGCGCGGGCGCTTGACCTTGTGGCTGCTGCAACCTCGATGCTGGAGCCATGCTCTCCATCAGCGACTTCAGCGAGATGTGCTACCTGTCGCCCCAGACCCTGCGCTACTACCACGCCGAAGGCCTGCTGGTCCCGGCCGACGTCGACCCGCGGACCGGGTACCGCTCGTACACCTTCGAGCAGGTCGAACAGGCGATGCTGGTCACCAGCCTGCGCGGCACGGGCATGAGCATCAAGCTCGTCCGGCGCGCCCTCGACGAGCCCGACGAGGCCCCCGCCCTGCTGCGCGAGCACGCCGCCGAGGTCGAGGCCCAGCGGCGGCTGCAGGACGAGGCGATCAGCGACGCCCGCGAGCTCGTCGGCTCGCGGCCGGAGGCGCACCTGCGGCACGTCCCCGAGGCCACCGTGGTGTCGAGGCTGGTGTCCGACTCCGCCGGGCCGGATCCGTACGACTGGTCACGTGTCGAGGCGACACTGGGGGCGGCCATCCGCGACCTGATCACGACCGTCGAGTCGTGCGGCGCCGTCGTGTCGGGCACGCCGTGGCGGAGCTGGGCACGCGGAACCCAGGGGCAGCGGCAGGACGGCGGTGACAGGCTTCCCTGGCTGGTCACCGTGCCCGTCGAGGCGGCCCCGGAGGCGCTCGCGGCCCTGCCTGACGACGTCGAGGTGCGCGCCTTCGAGGCCCGCGAGGAGCTGTCGATCTTCCTCCCGGGCAGGAGCTCGATGGCCAAGTTCGCTACCGCGCTCTCGCGGTTGACGAGGCATCCGCTCGATGGTGCTTACGTCGACTTTTCCGGGATGCGGCAGGTGGTGCGGGACGACGGCGTGGAGACGGCGCTGGCCGTACGGCAGCTCGCGGGGGACGACGCGGCCGGATGATGTGACGCCGCTTGGAAATGTCCTCGTGGGGGCGACGTTTGGGACCCCTCCCAGACGTGAGCAGGTAGAAACGCAGATGCTGTATGACCCAGGAGGATCTTGCGAACGGCCTTCACTACTCGGTCGTCGAGGTGCAGGGCGACCAGGCGGTGATCCGTCTCGGCGAGTGACGAACGACCCTGCTCAGCCCTGGAGGCGGTCGATCGCCCGGCCGAGCCACTCGGACATGAGCATCCGCTCGGCCTCGGTCAGCGCCGGAAGCTCCGGCACGGCGGCGCGCAGCGCGACGGCCAGCGTCACGGCGTCCGACGTCGGCGGCGCGGGCGTGGTCGCGAGAATGCGGGCGAGGACGGCATCCAGCAGGGCCTCGGCGAGCGCTGGGTCGCGCTCTGCTTCGGGCCGGGCCAGGAGGGTGAGTACCGCTCCGTTGCCCGCGGCGCGGAGCATGTCGACGGCGCGGGTCTCCGAGACCTGGAGGAGCCCTGCGGCCGCGACGCGGGCGACCCTGGTGAGGAAGACGTCGTTGCCTCTGGCCATCGCCGGCGACTGCTGCAGCCGCCCGGGTGTGGCGAACAGGGCGTACAGGTCCGGGTTGGCGAGGCCGAACTCGACGTTCGTGTGCCAGGCGGCGCGGAGGTGCTCCACGGGGTCGCCGTCCTCGGTGGCGACGGCGGCCGTCTTGCCGGCCACGTGCTCCGCCAGTACGTGCTCGGCGACCGCTTCGAGAAGTCCGTCCTTGTCGCCGAACAGCCGGAAGATCGTGGGCGGTTGCACCCCCGCGGCCTGCGCGACGGCGCGCGTCGTGACCGCGCTCGCCCCCTGGTCGTGCATGAGACGCGAGGCGGCTTCGATGATCGCGGAGCGGCTGTCGGTCCGAGCGGGCGTTGGTCGGCGAGGCACGGACCAACGGTATCAGCAGAGTGTTTCCGTCGGTATGAATCAGTGATAGCGTCATTACCGAATCACTGATCCAACGCAAAGGACGACCATGATCATCGTGACCGGAGCCACGGGCCGGCTCGGCGCCCGGATCGTTGCCAGACTGCTCGAGCACGTTCCTGCCGAGACGGTTGGCGTGAGCGTGCGAGATGTCGCCAAGGCCGCCCACCTCGCCGAACGAGGGGTCCGCGTCCGAGCCGGCGACTTCACCGATCGAGCCGAGCTGGACCATGCGTTCGAAGGCGCTGACCAGGTGCTCGTCGTGTCACCCAGCATCCGGGACCCGCGCGAGTTCGCCCGGGCCACGCGGGCCGGGTTGGACGCCGCCGTGCGGTCGGGCGCGCGGCGGGTGCTGTACACCAGCCACCAGATGGCCTCGCCGTCCTCCCTCTTCGCACCGGGCCGCAACCATGCCGAGTCCGAGGCCTACCTCGCCGAACGGGCGTCGGCGCACGGCGTCACCTGGACGGCGCTGCGACACGGCTTCTACGCGAGCGCGTTCGAGCTCATCGTGCCCGCCGCGCTGCAGTCGGGCGAGCTGCGCCTGCCCGCGGACGGCCCGGTCTCCTGGACGGCGCACGACGACCTGGCCGCGGCCGACGCCGCCGTGCTGGCCGACCCCGGACCGCTCGACGGCGCGACCCCGCCACTCGTGGGCGCCGAGCTGCTCGACTTCGCCGACGTCGCTCGGATCGTCGGTGAGCTGACCGGCAGCCCGGTCGAGCGCGTGGTGGTCGCCGACGACGAGTGGAAGGCCGAGGCCCTGGAAGGCGGTATGCCGGCGGGTGTCGCCGAGTTCACGCTCGGGATGTTCCGCGCCTCACGCGCAGGCGAGAACGCGGTCACCGGCCCCGCCCTCCAGGGGCTCATCGGCCGTCCCGCGACGCCGGCGCGCGCCGTCCTGGCGGGCATCCTGAACAGGTCCCTGTCGGCCGACGGCGTGACCGCCTGATCCGCCGTCCGCCACGAACGACGAGGCGGCCCGGCCTGAACGACCGGGCCGCCCGCGTCACCGCCCCCGTCAGCCGCGCCGCCAGAGCTGGGCGTTGAGGCCGTTGCAGGTGTACATCGACAGGCGCGCGCCGTTGGCGGTGTTCCACTCGTAGTTGTCGAGGCACAGCCCGCTCGTGCGGTTGCGCAGGGAGAACCAGCCGCTGCCCTGATCGATGATCGACCAGTCCTGGTTGGCGCCGCCGGTGCAGGTCCAGAGGCCGACGTCGGCGTTCAGTGCAGCCGAGCCGTTCAGGTTGTCCAGGCACTTGGCCGCGTGGAGGTTCTTGATGCGGTAGTACCCGCCGACATAGCTGAGCTCCCACTTCTGCGCCGCGGCCGTACTACACGTGTAGAGCCTGACCAGGGCGCCGTCGGCGGTGTTCCACTCGTAGTCGTCGACGCACTTGTCGCTGTGCCGCCCGCGGATACCCGGCTGCCCGGAGCCGGTCGCCTGCGGCTGGCCGAAGAACGGGGAGCCGTCCGCCGCCCAGTAGAGCTGCTGGATCCGGGTGTGCCGGTTGGGGTCCGTCAGGGCGTCCGGGGTCGGCGTCGCGTAGTTGCGGGCGTGGTAGACGAGGATGTCCGTGACGCCGTCCTCGGCGACGGTGAAGCTGCCGTGGCCGGGCCCGTAGACGCCGTTCGCCGTCTGGAAGACCGGCGTCGACCTCTTGGTCCACGAGGACGGGGACAGCAGGTCGGCCGACGCCGACGCGGAGACCATGCCGAGCTTGTACCGGGAGTCGGTGGCGGACGCCGAGTACGCGACGAAGACCCGCCCGTTCTTCACGATCGGGGACGGGCCCTCGACCACGCCGGCGACTCCCTCCATCTCCCAGGAGTAGGTCGGCCGGGCGATCTCGATGGCGGTGGCGGTGTCGATCGTGGTCGGCGACGTCATGCGCGCCAGGTACATGTGGCTGTTGTAGCTCGTGCTGGGGCTGTCCTGCGCCCATGCGAAGTACCGCGTGCCGCCCACGGTGAACGACGCCGGGTCCAGCTGGAAGGACTCCCAGCCCGTCGTCAGCCTCTGCGGCGCCGACCACGTGCCCGTCGTCGGGTCCGCGGACGTGTTGCGTATCCAGTACAGACGCTGCGCGAACTGCGACGAGCCGGGTGAGGCCGAGAAGTACATGTACCAGGCGCCGTCGACGTACTGGATGTCGGGCGCCCAGATCCAGCCGCTCAGGTCGCCGCTGGAGGGCGCGGCGAAGGCGGTGACCGGGGTGGCCGGGCCGAGGCCCGCGAGGGTCCGCGAGCGGCGCAGCTCGACGCGCTTGTAGTCCGGCACGGACGCGGTCATGTAGTAGTAGCCGTCGGTGTGCTTGTAGATCGCCGTGTCGGCGCGCTGCTCCACGAGCGGGTTCGGGACGTCGATGTACTGGGCGGACGCCGGAGCGACGGGTAGCACAGCGAGAGCCATGAGGGCGGCGGTGCCGGCTGCGAGGAGCCGACGGCGCAACCTCGGCAGCGAGGCGGCAAGGGACGAGGAGGAGGGCACGAGATGACTCCTTTGTCATCGGCGATGTGAGCGCTAACACGGCGAACACTGGCGGAGCTTGGCTGTCTGGTCAAGTCGGCTGTCACACACCACCAGGTGCAGGTCGTCCAGGCCGGAGTCGAACCCGAGAGTCCCCCGGGTCGGACCAGGGTTCCGGGTTGCGCGGACGCAGATGGGGACTGGGTCGCGGGCTACGGATTCACGGCGAGCAAACCGGTTCGCTTGACGCGGTCGCCCCAGATGCGCCATCGTTGGCGAACCGGTTCGCTGGAAGGGTGTCCCACACGGGACCGGCGCGGCACGACAGGAACATCGGTCCGACGGCGAACCATCTTCACTGATTGCAAAGGAGCTTTCGTGGTGACTACATCCAACAGGAGGAGCGGGCGCATCCGCGCCCTGCTGGCCCCGGCCCTGGTGGGCGCCCTGGCAGTGTCGATGCTGGCGGCGCCGACGGCGAGCGCGGGCGACGAGCAGATCAGCGTCGACTTCGCCGTCTCCGGCGGCGCGCCGCAGCACCTCGCCTCCGGCACCATCTACGGGATGACGGAGTCCGGCGGCCTGCCGCAGGACCACTTCTACACCGACATCAAGTGGAACTACATGCGGGCCGGCGGTGCGCAGCTCGACAACCCGGGCGGCTGGGTCGGCGGGACGTACCCGCGCCGCTGGGCCGCCACGCGGGCTCAGGCCGAGCGCACGGCCGCTCTCGGCGGCAAGTTCGTCCTGCTGGTGCACGACCTGTGGGGCGCCGACGCCGAGACGCAGGCGTCGGTCTTCCCGGGGGACAACGGCAACTGGGCCTCGTACGACGCATTCCTCGACCAGCTCATCGCCGACGTCCAGACCAGCGGCGTGCAGGTGCAGTGGGATATCTGGAACGAGCCCGACATCTCGACGTTCTGGAACCGCTCGCAGTCGCAGTACCTCGAAATGTGGAAGAGGGGGTACCAGCGCATCAGGACCACCTTCCCCAACGCGGTCATCGTGGGCCCGAGCACCAGCCGGTCGCCGCAGAGCTCTTCCCTGTGGCCCGTTTTCCTGGACTACGCCAAGGCCAACAACGTCCTGCCGAACATCTACAGCTGGCACAACCTCCCGGGCGACCCCGTGGCGAGCACACAAGCCGCGAACTCGCTGCTCGCCGCCCGCGGCATCACCAGCACGACGCGCCACCAGATCAACGAGTACGCGTCGACCAGCGAGCAGAACCCAGCCGACGGCGCGTGGTACATCTCGCGCCTCGAGCGCGCCGGCACGGTCGGACTCCGGGCCAACTGGGCCCTCGGCCAGCAGCTCAACGACCTTCAGGCCAAGCTGCTGGTCAAGACAGGTAGCCAGTACCTCCCGACCGGCGAGTGGTGGATGTACCGGTACTACGGGTCCCAGACCGGCTCGATCGTGTCGACGACGCCCAGCCCCACCTACGACGCGTTCGCGACCAAGACCACGGGCCGCGCGCAGATCCTCCTCGGCGGAGGAGGCACGACGGGCAACATGGCGGTCCGGCTCAACAACGTGACCTCGACGACGGGGATCGTGTCGAACAACCAGGTGCGGGTCGTCGTCCAGCGCGTCCCGTACAACGGCGGCGGCGCCGTCAAGGGGCCCGAGACGATCTCCAGCTCCGTCGCGACGCTGAGCAGCGGAGGGACCACCGTCAACATCCCCCGCACGAACAACGACGACGGGTACACGGTCACCCTGCTGCCGCCGGGGAACGCGGAGATCACCACCGTCGCCGTCGCGCAGCACAGCCAGATGTGCCTCGACGACACCAACCTCTCGACCGCCAACGGCACCCAGCAGCAGCAGTACCACTGCGAGGGCGGGAGCCAGCAGATCTGGCGGTTCGTTCCCGTGAGCGGTGTGGCCGACACCTACACGGCCGTCAACGAGCTGAGCGGGAAGTGCCTCGACGTGTCGGGCGCCTCCACGGTGAACGGGGCAGCGGTCGTCCAGTGGACCTGCATCGCCGGCGCGCAGAACCAGCAGTTCGCGCTCCGCAAGGTCACCTACTCCGGCAACGGCGCGCAGGACTACCAGCTCGTCGCCCGGCACAGCGGCAAGTGCGTCGACGTGAGCACGATCTCGACGTCGGCGGGCGCGGCGATCCACCAGTGGACCTGCAACCCGGTCGGCCAGAGCAGCCCCCTCAACCAGACCTGGCGTCTGCTCGGGAAGTAGGCCTGCAACAAGCCGGGCCCGTGGTCCGGTGGCCACGGGGGAGAGGGCTCCACAGGGGCGGCCGACGGCGAATCGCCG